>NZ_JAJEPS010000013.1:0-81220 GCF_020686965.1 Hominiventricola filiformis
GGTTTTCGTTAAAACTTACTGTCTAATGGTAAGGGTTTTAAAAACTCAAACTGTCTAATCTATAGGGTACATTTTATTTATATGCGGTCAGCAAAACAAAAAAATCCAGAAAAAACCTGCAAATTCAAGCTTTTTCTGGATAATAGGTCTATTCAAATTTCTGAAATCTCGGTTTCGGAAGTCCATACTCTTCTGCCGCATTAAGGATTCTTTTTATTCCGCTTCTGCCGTTGCCATCTTAAAAACAATCATTCCCAATACAAAAAACAGCGAGATTGCTCCCACTCCGATATTTACCTTTCCGGTAAACTGCGCGATGAGGCTGATCACGGTTGTTCCAAGGAAAGAAGCCCCTTTTCCGCATATGTCCATAAGTCCAAAATATTCACCTGATTTTTCCGCCGGTATGATCTTGGTAAAATAGGATCTGGAAAGAGCCTGAATCCCTCCCTGAAACATCCCGACCAGAATCGCCATGATCCAGAACTGCCACTGTGCTTTCAGAAATATTGCAAACACGGCAATTCCAAAATATGCTGCAATACAGATGGTGATCAATGTTCTTACATCATAACATTTGGATAATCTGCCAAACAAAATTGCAAAAGGAAAGGCTACCAGTTGTGTTACCAGAAGCGCTAATAACAGTCCTGTGCTGTCTAATCCAAGGGCGGTTCCATAGGCCGTAGCCATATCAATGATCGTATACACCCCGTCAATATAAAAGAAAAATGCTATTAAGAATAAAAATATCTTCTTTTCATTTCTTATATTTTTCAAGGTGTCGCCAAGACGCTTGAAGCTGTTCCGAACCGCCTTGGTCTGTCTCTCTACATAATGTTTCTGTTGATAGCTTTTTAAAAGCGGGATCGACGCACCGATCCACCAGACTGCAACAATTGCAAATGAAATCATCATCGCCAGCTCTGTGCTGATACCAATCCTTCCTGCCCCGAGAACAACTCCAAGACATACAACAAACGGCACACAACTTCCAATATATCCCCATGCATATCCCTGCGAAGATACATTATCCACTCGATCTTCCGTTGTGATATCCCCAAGCATTGAATCATAAAAAATCAGACTTCCGGAAAATCCAATCTTCGCAATGATATAAATCAGCAAAAACAGGAACCACTGTCTGGAAAATCCAAGGGCAAGGCAACCAATTCCACCTATCAACATAGTCGTTGTAAAAATCGGTTTTTTCAGTCCTTCTGTATCCGCCAGAGTTCCAAATACCGGACCGAGAAGGGCCACAATTAAGGTTGCTGCTGATGTGGCATATCCCCAGTATGCGAGATAATCTGCAGCGGAGAGTCCTGCATTTTCGGCCAGATAGTTAAAATAAATCGGCATGATCGTCGAGACAAGCAACACAAACGCAGAATTTCCAACATCGTATAACACCCAGTTTTTCTCTTCTCTTGTCATTCCAGTCTTCATTCGTTTATTACCTTTCTACAGCACATATTCCATATCGTGCCACTTCTCCCCGCCCCATACAGAACCGGAGATCCCGAGGTCTTTGTAGCCCATCTTTTCATACATCTTTACCTTCTCATCCAGACAGGTAAGCACTACTCGCTTGCGTCCCACTTCCTGCTCCCGTTTCAGATACCGCTCCATGATCTCACTGGCCAGTCCCTGCCCGCGGTATTCCGGCAGTACATCCAGTCCAAGCAGCATTATATTTTTTCCTTTTCTATTATGAAGCGTAATATCTGTAAAGAATTCATCCCGGAATGCCTCCTCATGAGTGGCGATTCCATTTAAAAATCCTGCGATCTTTCCCGTCTCTTTATCAACTGCCACCAAAAATGTCTCCTGGGCCCGGGAGACACGCTCTGTCATAGATTTTGGTGAACAGGCTTCATTAGGTGGAAAACAAATATTTTCGATCTCAATGGCCTGATCCGCTTCTTCCGCCTTCACATTGCGGAACTCAAACCGTTCCTGTAACTCTTCCTTTGTCATACTGTCACTTTCCCCTTTTGATTCAGTAGATTCAGTATATCATAAAGGGATAATTGTGTATATCAGTCAATTCGGAGTAAATTTAAAGAGACTGGAAACGCCCCGTTTTTAAAGGTTTCCAGTCTCTTACTGTGTTAACATTTTATTCACAAACTCAATCGTTGCCCATTTTCTGAAAGCTATACCTCTTTTGGAATTAACTCGATATCCGACAGATAAAATCATATCCAAATTATAAATTTGGGGTCTTCGTCCCCCTGTACTTCCGTCGGAAAAACCGACAGAAGTCTCATCTAGTTCTCCTGAAGCAAGAATATTTGAAATATGTTCGCTTACTGTAGCGTGTTTAACATCAAACAATACTTCCATTTGTTTTTGCGTCAGCCAAACTGTCTCCTGCTCAGGATTAATTTGAACTTCTATATTAACATCACCATCTGTAAATAATACAATTTCATTCTTCATCCTTTAGTTCCCCTCCCCGAATATTTCCCGATAACATTTCTAATGTAAATTTTACAGCACTTTTCAGATTCAGTCCATCTTTATCCCCAACCGATAGAAAAACTCTTACATTGTCTCTTTTGCAGACATACTCCATTCTTGTGCTACAAGCGTATCACACACCATCTCCTAAATAACCCACCATTAAATTTTTACGGTGATAAAGAATTTCAATGTCTATTTCCTTGAAATACAACATAATAAAAAAACGACAGGCAATCCCATAGACTGCCTGTCATCTAAAATAACCCATACTTTTTCCACACATTATTTTTCGTTTCACATATTTTTAGTATCAATCCAGTACCATTGCATTTTTTCATATTTCTGCAAGAAAAAGTTTTGTGGTACTAATCGTTAGTACCACGATTATTTTCTATGTACTGAGCAAAATCAATTACCTTTGCTGGCTTTCTCTTAACAGCAATCCCTAATCGTTCCATGTCTAATTTAAAAAGTTCACTCGGATACCCATATGCATCAAATCCCTCAGGCTGGCAAATATCTCTGTTTAGATACTCACTAAGTTCCCATTGATACTTTGCTTCTTTCTCCAGCTTTTTACCAAAATACTGTGCATCCATTACCATTCTGTTAATGCCACCAACCGATTTCCTACCATGAGTTTTGGTTACAGTTGTATCGCCTGACATTTTAAAATACTGCCCTATCTGATCCTCGGAATATCCCATTTCCTGCATCACGCCATGAATCACGCGGCTGATATACATAGTATAGTAATTCCAGTTTCTTGGTTCAATATCTGTCATTGTTATTGTATAACGATTACTGGCATTCACAATAAACAAGACATTTCTTCCTTTTATTTTCGTCAAATGTGTGTCCCAGCAGAACACAAGTGAAGCGCCTTTGCTTTCTTCAATCTTTGTTGTTTTTAGTCGATCCTGAACTGCTTTTGTTGCACCAATCTCCATATGTATCACCTGCTCATCTCAGGTATTCTTTTTACTTCATTCTGTAATTCATCACTAAAGTCTGATAAATCATCATATGTAATTACTTTCAGTCTAATGAGACGAACAATATCCCATATCTTAATTTTTTCTTCCGAAATTTCTATGACATTTTCTATGACATTTTCATTTGCCTGTGTTGTATACCTAGATCCATAATTCAGATTATACAAAGTCAAGTATTATACTTTTTCATTTTCAATATCTCTTTAATTATTCAATTCCAAATATTTTCTCACCAAATCTATTACTTCTTCCGCTACCGACACCTGCTCTACTGCATCCTCTTTGCTTGCTATATAGAACGTATCATAATCACTCTTATGTCTGATTATCTCGAGTCGAGAAATTTTTCGTCCGATATCACGCGGAAAAATCTCTGTGTGCACATAATTCTTATTAAAATAACTAAGGGTATCTTTATGCTTCTTGAACGCTACAGGCTCTTTGGCAAGCACTGCATCTATCGCATGAAAACAGGAATAATATGCTCTGTTATTCGCTGCTTTATATTTTCCAGCTTCTAATAACAGTTTTGCTGCTTCAAGATCGTCTTCCGCCTGTTCAAATTTATACTTGGCAACATCATCAAATGTTCCTTCAGAATACGGTTGCATCATATTACTACCCCATCTTTTTCTACATTACGATAAAACATATCCGCTTTTTTCCAGTAATCAAAATGCGCATTGCTCTGAACTACTGGCATAATATCTGTTCCATGCTCATCATTAAAATCATATGTGACATCACATATCTTTTTCTCCAGAGGACTTACACCCGCTCTGTCTGTATCCACAAGAATCATTACATCTATATCAGAATCCGGTCGGAAATCACCTCGCGCATACGAACCATATAAAATTACCTTCTTCACTTTTGACTCCGTAACATTTTCCACTTCTGCACGATATAACTTTAATAAATCCTCAATTCTTTTTGACATACAAACACCCTCTTTCAATAAACATTTCCCTGTTTTCTTATTTTTAGTATATCCATTTTTTTATGAAAGCACAATGCTTTTTATATTGTCTCTTTTGCAGACATACTCCATTCTTGCGCTACAAGCGTATCACACACCATCTCCTAAATAACCCACCATTAAATTTTTACGGTGATAAAGAATTTCAATGTCTATTTTCTTGAAATACAACATAATAAAAAAACGACAGGCAATCCCATAGACTGCCTGTCATCTAAAATAACCCATATTGAATTTTAATTATTCAAACTCGGCAAGTTCAAAGATATTATTAAATATATTTATTTAAGTTTTGTATCTTTTTTGCCGTTATTTTATTTCAGTTGCATATATTATTTGGGCTTGCTGATTTTCTGTTGCCAATTTGTTGCCATCTCTTATATAAGCATTAACCACTTTCTAATATAATTTTGCAAACTCTTCCAAATTAATATTACTCTCTACATTTGGAAGTGCATCTTTATACAATTCATTAGTAAAATATCTTTTTCTATAATTATAATTTGGATGCAATCGTTCTTCTATCTCAGTGACACATTTAACAGATTTTCTAAAGGTCTTATCATTCATAATGTAATACAACGCTTCTGGATTTACTCCTGCATGATCCATAAGCAGTGTATTATGTGTTGTAATAATTAATTGTCCTTTAATTTGTTCTGCTACAGAAGCTAATAATTTTGTGGCTAATAAATCATGGATTCCTATTCCATATTCATCAATAATAACGCAACTTCCAGAAACTGCTGAAATTAAATATGGTAATAACTCCATTATTTCTTGTGTTCCATTTGATTCAAGTTGAAAATCAATGTCATATTCATGATTCTCAATTCGCTTTCTAAGGTATAATTCATAACGAATTTCATTTTTTCTATTTGATTTTTTATAAAAAGCTTTTACAACATCACTAAACATAGATTTAAAAAATTGATTAAGTAATTTTTCAACTCTATCTAAAACTTTCTCATTCTTTTTTTCAATTACACCATTCACAAGGTGTCCTATAATTTCATTTTCTGAATTCAAAGCTATTTGTTGACCATCCGCAGACTTAGGTATACGAAAATTAATTTTTTCAAAAGCAGTCATTACTTTCATTAAATTAATCGAAATATTAGAATTGATATATGTATCCGCTTTATCATTCATCTCAAAATACAAAATAGATAATAATGTATGTTTTCCCCAATACATCTCTATTTGATTTTTTATCAAATCATAGAACTCTTTTGATTCAAATATTTTTTCATTTATGTATACTTCATCTTCATCTATATTATAAAAACAACCTTTGTTTTTATTTACTTTATATTCCAAACGTTCCTTCACAATGCTAAATGAATCCATTTCTACATAATAACAGCCAACTCCACCCTCTATATTAAATTCATATTCTAATGACAGATTTTCATTAGAATTAATCATTTTATATTCTTCTATAATGCTTTCAATACCATTATCTGATAATTTCGATTTCAACATTTTAAGCATTATTTCTGGTTTGAACGGAAAGTCCTCTGGTGGTGTAAACTTTTCATCCAGTAAATCTTTAAGCATACCTTTCACCTGCATCGTTCCCATAGTTCTCTCTAAAGCTAAAAATGCCTGAGCAATGGTTGTTTTTCCACTTCCATTTTCTCCATAAATAATTGCTAGTGGCTTATATTCACCTTTCTTTGCCCGTAAATTAATCTCAACATTTTTGAAGGACTTAAAATTTTTCAACTTTATATTCGTAAACATATTCTTCTCCTTTTACGATTACAAATATAACATTTCCTTTATTTATTTTCAAGTATTTTATCAATTTTTGCTTTTATTGTAATATTTTGTAACATTTTCTCCATTTTTATATTGACATTTTTCTTTGATGTGAGTATAATATCCTCAAGATTAGCACTCATCTTTTCGTTCTGCTAACATTCCAATAATTAAAGAAACCAGTAGCGGCAACTACTGGTCCCTCAAAAACAACTGTTTTTTCTAGATTAACATACAATTCTCTGGAACACAACGGGAACGTTTATTCGTCTTTCTTTGATTATTGTTTACATAGATGCAACTCGTAAACAAACTTTTCAAAAAAAGGAGAAATCCATGAAAGAAATTTTAATTTTAAGTTCCAAAAGCTATGAAAACTCTTCAACAACCAATTATGGTGATTGTATTTTAATCAATACTGGCACCGAATTGGTCATCTATGATTGTGGTCACGAAGCACATGCTGATTTTGTCATTAACTACATGTCCCAAAACGGATTTGACAAAGCAAAGCTTATCTTATCACACAATGATTCTGATCATTTTGATGGCATTCCTAAACTTTTAAATGAAGATAAGATTTCGGTCATTCGTACTACATTACTTCTAAAATATAAAGACCGTATTTTAGAGGAAATTGATGACAAACGTAAAAGTCGGAATTCCGTTGCGCAACAAATTCTAGACTTATACGATAATATTGCACAACTTTCCGGTGCTCCTTTAGAAGATATTTACGAACATCCGGAAGACCTCTGTGATGAAGTCAGCATTGTTGGTCCTGACTTTGATTATATGATCCAGACTGTTGCCAAACGCTTAGACGGACGAGAAGGTGACACAATGGATGGTGAAACTGCTGTAAATGCAACCAGCATTCAAGTAAAGGTTAATGTTGGCTCACATACTTTATTGCTCTGTGGAGATTGCTCATTCCCTGCAATCGAAAATATAGTTCATGATTACAATGCCGTACAGCTCCCACATCACGGAAAATGTAAGCAAGCAGAAAAAATTTTTGAGAACAAATCAGACCAAGCATACTCCGTTTATATCGTATCTGATAATACCGGTAACAGTAATGGCGGCTCAGACAATTTAACTACCAAGGGACATCGAGTATATAATACGAAAAAAGAAGGAAACATCACCATCAACAATTCAACATTTTCTGGTTCAACTATAAAAACGGGCCGTATCTTGGGTATTTAATTATGCGTCTCATATTGCAAGATTGTATGATGAATGAATTGTCTGCCCGACAAAAGTTTTTCTACGAAACTTTTCATTTATGGTTTGTGATTAAGTCTATTAATAATTACGGTGTTCAATTAGTCAGTATTCCTACTAATTGCATAAAAATATTATTTATCGTAGGGCACAATACATTTGTAAAGGACTATTTAACATGTACCAGTTTTGAAGAAGAAAAAATCGTTGCCATCACATGTGATGGCACGATTCACTTTTCAAATCTAAGACTTCCAAATAAAACGATATATATTTCTCACCAAAACGACCATAATTACGCTGACTTGCTCAATGGTGCTCTATACGGATTTGATTTTGATCTGACCGAATCAGAGATACTCCTGTACAATGCAAGTAAGTTATTATCTCCTCTACAGCGCATTGAAAAAAGTTTTCACAAATTATAGGAGGTGTTTAACATTAAAGAAATTTACACTAATTTAGGAACATATAATTTGAGAGCTCGCATAAGTGTTGGAATTATTTTTTTAGCACCTTGGCTTCTTGAATTATATCTACTCATTCCGGAAATTAATAGTATATCATCAACATTAATTGTTGGAATAATCACTTATGGACTTTGCAATATAATTATTGTATATTGTAGACTTCCTGGTGTTAAAGCAATGAAAAAGTGTTTCCCAAATTTACTGCCTGCACAAGAAGCATTACTGCCTTCCAATCACTATATTGATTCCATTACAAAACACAGATATTACCATTTCTTTTCAGAGCATATGCAAGATTTTAAAATATTTCCAAGCGACTCAGAAATGACCCCTTATGTATCCTCTGCAGTAACTTGGTTAATATCTCAAACCCGAGACAGTTCTAAGTTTCCTCTGATTACTGAAGAAAATATTAACTTTGGGTTTACTTATAATTTACTAGGGTTAAAACCATATGGAATAGTATTGTCTATAGTAGGGATAATCATTAATCTTATGCTATTATATCCATATTTTCCCAATTTCACTAACTGCTCAAAAATTATGGCATGCTTAATAGTCAACTTACTTTTTTTACTTCTTTGGATATTCGTTATAACTCAACAGCTTGTAATATCCGCTGGAAGGAAATATGCCCGTGCATTATTATCTGCTTGTGATTCTAATCTTTGGGATTAAATTCATAGCTGGTGTTTGTACATTCATACACCAGCTATTATTCATGTATAACTACCTTGGTCCCATAAATCGATCGCCATTCAGATGTATCATATGCTCCGGCATTTCAGCAATCCAAACTTCTGTTTCCCATGCGAGTTCTTCAGCAAATTTCTTATACGTCTTGAAATTCAGAAATGCTGTTACAAATATTTTTCCTGCCGTAACATCTTTTGTCATCTCTGTGATTTCCAATATACGTTTCGGATCCATCGGCCCTACAGACGTTACCGACTCAATAAAATAAATCCAGTTCTTATCCTCACGATATAGCACTACATCAGGCATCTTATCATGTAACGTAATTTCAAATCCCAGTTCTTTTAATTTTTCTACATTCTTTACCAGATCTTTTTCTATTGTATCGCCAACGTACAAGCACTCAGAATTTGGTGCAAATCTTGGTGCAAATTCCTCGATAATGGCTTTTTGCAGCTCATTATGCTTACCCATAGAAAATTTAAAACTTTCACCATTTATATTTACCGGCATCATTGTCATCTTCTTTTTAGAAGCATACAAATCAATTAACTTTTCATGGTAACAAAGAAACCGCTTTATAGATTCTTTCCACGCTGGTGTTTCCATCGTTCTCAGTATTTGTACAGTTTCCTCCGTCAATCTGTACCGATAATTGGGGCTGTTAGTTGCTTTTCCATTATCCTCTATCAAAGCAGCGGTACGAAATCTATGCAAAGCCTGCTTTCTAAATGTTTCTCTGCTGTTTTCTGCATAGCTCATACCGTAAAATGTATTAACAAACTGAATAATATCATGAATACGAATCCATTCATTTGTTGCTTCACTCCATGACATATCCGGCTTTATTCCTGCCATAGCCAGTATCACATAGCAGCATATATCTGCCTGCTGTGCTTTAGGCATACCTATTGTTTGCAGAAATTCTCTTGTTTCCTCTATTTTCTTATCCACAGTATCCCTCCAATATCAAATTACAATTTGCCTCCGAATAATCCTTACTTTTAAGCACTTTTCTGCCCATTTCCTGAATATCCTCTAAATCCGGCACAGGCATTGCATTAATCTCTGTTGAATTAACCTGTGTAGACCCATTCAAAATACGATAATATTCGTCATAAAGTGTAGAATTAAATAATACATACAACCCATACACCAGGCATTCTGACATTTCCGTTAATACACCGTCCACAAAATTAATTTTATTCTGTGTACTTATCTTTTGGTACTGAGGAAATTTTTTGGCCAAATATACTCCACACTGTAATCTTCGAGGTTCTTCCTTTGCCGTAAATCGCTTTACAAATAGATAATTTTTGTTATCTTGCATTAATCCCTTTTGTTCTGTCACCACATATTCATGCTCTTTCTGTATAGGGAATTCTACTTTTCCCTGTTTTATATGCTGCGAATAAAATAAAGGAATTGCTCCTTCTTCTTCCTCATCTCGAAGTATTTCACGATTACGGAAATCTACGGTCAATCCGGTTTTCATTTTTACACCTATTGCTGGAAGCGTCTTATCAAACTTATGCAGCTTCTTTAATACTTCCACTTCATTTTCATCTGTTACAAGATAAACATAATAGTCTGATCCTGCTACAACCAGATCATACGGAACCGTCAATGATGTCAACTCTCCAAAATCACTATTGGATTTCGATGATGTAATCGTAACTGTTTCTGGCTTTTCACTTGTCTTTTTTACTTTAATAATAATTGTTTCCTGTAACACACTTTCTTTGTCGAAAACCTTATTTCTGCTGATAAAAAGGTGAATATGTTCCAATTTCCCTTCTGTCAGAAAATATTCCCGGAAACGTTTAAAATACGCCCCTGATGTCCATGACCTCGGAATGATGTAAACCAGCTCTCCACTTTCACATAAATTAAATAATCCCATAGACGCAAAAATGAAATATAAATTCGGTGCACCATAACATACCTCTGGCATCGCTGTTGCTTCTGGCGCATCTTTCGGAATTTTCATATACGGCGGATTTCCAATCACAAAATCATATTTCTTAGGCTCTGCATTTCCTCCCAACATATGATTAAAATCCAAATACTGGCTCAAAATATAATTATCTTCAACGATATTAACTGTAAGTTTTTTCTTTGTCTCTTCTTTACAATATTCCAGATTGCGTTTCAACAATGGCAATACATTTTCATCGTTCTCATAACAGGTAAGTTCAATCTCCTGAATAGAATCTATTGTTTCCAATCGCTCAATAAAGGCACATGATAATATACCTGAGCCAGCCCCTGCATCAAGTACACTTACTTTGCCTGTTTTCTCATCGAAGTTATATAATCCAGACATAAAACGGGCAGTTTCCATACTGGTAAAAAACTGACCATATTTTTTACGTTCTTTTTTCGGCATACTCTCTATATATTCGTTTGTAAGTTCTATAATTTTTTCTAGCATATTCCACCTACCTACAAGCCTTCTATTTCTTGTTATTATACTATAGCGCACCTCCTTTTTCAATGTCCTTTTGCAAACATATGTTCTTATCTATTATTAGCTATCATCAACTTAAAATCTAGGCATAGTATTGAAAAATATGTAATAAGAAAAGAAAAACCTTACCGATATTCAGTTTTTTACTTCTGAAAATCAGTAAGGTTTCTTTATATACGTTATGAAATAAAATTTTTATCTCTTGAATAATCACAAAATGTTGCCATTTTGTTGCCAATCACTAAGCAAATTTGTTTGTAATCCGCATAAATACTGGTTTTTTATGATTGTATGGATTATTCAATCTCGATTTTGACAATTGTATCTTTAAATAAAAACAAGTTAAATCCAGTGTATTTCACATCATCATTTTCTACATTGTCTCTAAAATATGCATTATTTAAGTTTTTTGCAAGCATATTGCAAGCACAGGTTTAATTGTGCATAGATTGTCACTTGTTTTCAATGACGCAGCGTTCGGCTGCATATTCTAAAAAAATGCCAATCAATTCATTTCGACTATGCCCTGTTTGGGCTGATATTTTATCCAGTTTCTCTACAGTTTCCTCTTTCAATCGCACGGAGAATGTTTTATACCCATCATCTCCTTTTGTTCTTTTAGGATGTAATACTAATTTTTCTTCTTTCATGTCAAATCACCTCTATGTTGAATTTTATGTTTCCATAGATGTGATTTATATGTTATAATTTATGTTATAAATTGTATTGGAGGGATTGAAATGAACTCGGACGAATTATATACACTGAAAAGTATGGTGCTTGATAACTACGAGCAGTACCATGACGGTCTTAGAATACTCTTAGAAAGCGATAAGGGGCTCTACAAGGCGTTTGGACAGTCTCCCCGTACAAAGTACCTAAAGTCAGAGAACTTCTATCTAACGTCAAAAGAACGCCTTACATACATGATGGGATTCATTGATGCCTTAGCTTGGCTGACAAGGCAGGGAAAGTTAGTTCCAGACACATTCCCCACAGATGTTGCAGGCTTCACAGACCCAGAAGAAACGCCGGAAGAACGAGCAGAATATTTTGAGAAACGATATAAAGGCTTATCGCCGGAACAGCGTGCCGAACTGGAAGCATTTGATAAAGAAACCGAAGATCTGTGGCTTGAACAAGTTGAAGAAAGCATTAAAGAGAATAAAGTAATCAACAATCTGATTCTGCGTATTATCACTGGGGAAGATTAGAAATTGGAAACTCATACGATATGTGCTTTGATGAACGATTATGAGGTGTGAATATGAACAATTACAACTATGATGATGAAATACGAGAGGAACGGCTTGCAAGGGAAATTGGTAGGAAGTTTGCCGAGTTAGGATTTGGTACCGTTCAGACAGAAGAAGAATATGAGAAGTCAAAGAAAAATTTCAAAAAAAAAGAAAAACGAGACATGTTTTTTGTTTCTGTTTTCAGTGGGTTGAGAACGATTATTTACACGCCACTATCCATTGCGTTTCATGCAGTTTCATTTGTAGCAAAAGGGATTGGCTACATTTCTTCTTTCGGACTGATTGCAGGAGTTTACTATCTGTATCAGTCTTTTTGTGCTTTCAAGAGCGGTGTTCCGTTTGGAGAAATCGGAGAATTGAACAAGGCAGTATGCTTCATCATCTTTCCTTTTGTTGCTTATCTGGTAAGCTATGTTTGCGAAAAAATCCACATTTACTTTGAAGAAAATGCATACTAATGCTATCGTTGAATAGTAACAGAACAGTATAAGGAAACCAAAGAATTGTGGTGTGAAGAAGTCGAAGAAAGCATTAAAAAGAATATCCCAAAAGCGATGCATTTAAATTTTAAACACGTCGCTTTTGGGATTCGAATAAGTCAAGTCCACTTTTATTTGGTTCAACAAACTGGAATTTCTCATTTCTTCATTTTAGGTGCAATAAGCAACACTACTGTCACAAGAAAATATACACCATACAGTAACCACGTAATAGTATTGTTCCATGGAAAACTCTTTTCTGGATGGTTCAATGCAAACATTATAAATACAATAGCTATAATCAGCATTATCAAACCGATGATCCTTGATATACTCTTTTTCATGTAAAGCACCTCCTCGTCAAATTGAAGTTATTTTTCTTCTATAGATTCTGTTACATTAGTTCTATATTTCTCTTCACATGCTTTTAAGTAATCAAAGCATAATCCACCATCACATCTATAGAAAAATGGATCTTTACAAATTATATTATCACTATTGAGAATAAATACAGGTATGATATCTTTATCGTTGCTGTTTATATAACTAATTTTGAAACTGTATCCTGTTCTTCCAAGTGAAATGCCATCTCTTTTCATTGAAATACCTTGAATATTCGCCACTATATATTCGATATCTTCTGAATCGGTGATAGTAAAACCAGTTCCTGTATTTCCATCGAACACATTTATATGGTCTACCTCAGAAGGATTTACATTCTTACCGAATTTCTTTGGCATGAAATAGTAACCTACTGTACCTACCAATAACACAGCAATTAAAATAACCAGAATACGCAGTTTCTTTTTCATACACTCTTTACCTCCCCAAATATCGATTTGCTTGTTCCATAAAATTCATTTTATTCGCCTTCAAACTTGCTGGCGGCGAACAGCATTTTATGCTGTTTGCGGACGGCAAGTCCACAAGGGATAGACGCACAAGCGTCGCAAGGGAGTGTAGCTCCCTTGACGGAACGAAGTGACGAAACATTCTCGGTCGTGCAGTTTTCTTCTGCTGACCGGGAATGAAGCTCCGCAGGACGCACATACTCCCGATAGGAGAGTATAGAAGTGCGCCCTTTAGTTCCTAAAGGGGTTTTATCAGTGCGACAAACTTGAAGTTGTCAGCATCCTTCGTTTTTATCTTTTATATCGTCTTTTAACGATTTGATTTCTTCCAGAATGAGTTCAGTACAAACGACTATAATACCTGAAAGAAGAATAATTCCACCATAAATCGGATAAATAAAGGATTCTCGGACTCCACCGCCAATGATGCCAGACAAGAGCTGCCACACACCGCTGAACGGCCAAACAACTAAAGCAAATACCACAATCATCATAATAATAGCTTTTTTCATTGTACTTTGCCTCCTTAAATTGCGATTTCTCAGTTTCAAAAACTGGAAGTTGTTAGTCGCTATCTTGTTTGCGGTTAAATTCAAAAACGACAGGTTCAAATTCAACTAAATGCTTATCTTGGGTGTTAGTTCCTTTAGGGTTCTCTATGCCGGTAACTTCATAGTATTCATCACTGTATTGTATTTTACTACCATCAAAATCTTTTTGAATGGATTTGACATATTCAAACGGATTTTCTATTGGTAACAAACTTAATGCCCGCTGTAGCTGTTGTGCCGCTGTCCTCTGCTCATCGGTCAGTATTTTTTCTTCGTTTGCCATGTGTTCTTCAAATTTATTTTTATCCATCCAAACGATTTGCTCCAATGGGTTAGCAGTACCACAAGCCAAGATTAAACGGATAAAATCTTCAAAATTTGCCGCTAATGGATATACATTTTGGTCTACACAACTTTCTGGATTGCAGGCAAATACCATTTCTCCATATTCCGGCAAAAAGCAATACAGAATACATCCTTCAAATCCGATTGGCTTTGCGTTGACGGGATAGCAAAAATACGGCTCTGCAATATCTCCATATTCTAAACATAAAAGTCCCTTATCTATGGGAAGTGCCATATACTTTTCGTAAATCGTTTCCATTGATGTGCCTCCACAAAATCCCGATTTGTCAATTTTATTTTATCATATTTCATCATCGTATTTCAACTGCACGTTCTATCAGTATAGTGAACTCTCCTTTCAAAATTTCCTCACGGTGAGGAAATTACAAAATTGCTCGTCAGCGATTTCGTTTTTGTTGCACTGTTTGTGAGATAATCGTTTTGCAAAATGTTATGGCTGGGGGTATTAGGGGGCAGTGCCCCAGTGTAGCGGCTAACAAGTGGGAAAATGGCACGAGTGTCTATATTTTCCCTATGCTTGCTATAGCAAGTATAGGGAGAATATTTGACAGCGAGTGTATATAATTTCCCCATGCTTGCTATATGCAAGTATGCGGGAATGTATATATTTTCCCCCTGCTTGCTATATGCAAGTATGCGGGAATGTATATATTTTCCCCCTGCTTGCTAATAATGTTGACCTACAGATTTTCGGTGTCAAGTAATGTGTTAAGCTGCGATTTCCACGCCATAATATTTTCGATTTCTTTTTCAAAAACATAGGATTCTTTTTGACGTTTTCGTTCCAAAAATTTATTCCAATAATAGTCCTTTTCCTTTTCTAAATCATTGATGTACTCTTGTAATTCGTCCCGTTCCTCTGAGGAATATTCTTCGGCATCAACGGTCATTTCTGCCATTTCTTTTTTATTGCTTTCAACTTCATCCATCAAATCAATATAATCGTCCAAATCTCCCCACAACAGCAAAAATTTCAGAAACGTATCATCTGAAAACATGGCAAACCAACAACGTTGATACCACTGTTCCGCATACATCCGTTCGTCACTTCCATTGGAATATGTTCCGTCTACTAAATCCCCGATGAAGTTCTCCAACAGTTCTGAAATCGTCAGACCGCCCTCACCTGATTTTTCGGCAAGGCGTCTCACATCTGCATCGGAAAGATTCACTGTTATGGTTCTTGGTTTTATAGTTTCAATTTCTTCTCTTTGTAAACTATAGTCTCTCATTACTTCCTCCCGTTTTATTCTGCTTGTTGTCCATAAATCAAACCAACATACAACACCAGAATATATTTAATTATTCTCCTTTAAGCTATTAAGCAATTCCAAAATCATTCTTAATTGTTCCAGTTTATCTGCATCAAAATTATCTGCTGATTCTAAACGTATTAAATGGTTTTCTATATTGCACAACTGACTTTTCACTTCACTTATTAAGCGTATATTTCCATAGCAAACAACTTTCTGATGCATTAGTGACTGAATACAAAATTCTTGTTTCAACAGACCAGATAGTGCCGCTCTTTGATTTATCTGTTCTCGCTCATCTTCGGTAACTCTCATATTGAAAATGATTTTACGCTTACGTCCCTTAGTATCTTGCTTTTTAACTTCTGTTTCATTTTTTGAATCAGCCCTCTTAAACATTTTCATCATCCCCTGTCAAATTTATTTTTTCACTAGCTCTAATCCTATC
Source organism: Hominiventricola filiformis (assembly GCF_020686965.1). Lineage (NCBI taxonomy): Bacteria > Bacillati > Bacillota > Clostridia > Lachnospirales > Lachnospiraceae > Hominiventricola > Hominiventricola filiformis. The sequence goes on from NZ_JAJEPS010000013.1 coordinate 16,281, forward strand.
TTCCGATAGTTTCTCTGCAAGTTCATACTGTTTTGATGGATACAGGTGTGCATACATATATGTGATTGATATTCCTTTATGTCCTAGCCGCTCCGCTATCGCAACTGGTGAAAATCCCAATTCAATCAAATGTGCGGCATGAGAATGTCGCAAATCATGAATCCTAATTCTTTTTACACCGCTCTCTTTACAACCTCTATCCATTTCATGATGTAAGTAACTTTTGGTAACATTAAAAATCCTCATATTGGGTGTTATCCCATAAAGAGAAGCTATAAAATCTTGGATTTCTTCGCACAAAAAATCCGGCAATGAAATAGTCCGATTGCTCTGTTCCGTTTTAGGATCAGTAATCATATCTTTCTGTCCAATACGTTGATAGCTTTTATTGATAATTAACTGCTTCGTAACAAAATTAAAATCGCTTGGTGTCAATGCCAGAAGCTCTCCCTCTCTAATTCCAGTCCAATACAATATCTCAAATGCGTAATATGACACAGGTTTGACCTTCATATACTCGATAAATTGCAAAAACTCGTCTTGCGTCCAGAAATGCATTTCTTTAGCATTTTGTCGCCCCATTTTTCCTGCTTGTGCAGATGGATTGACCGGTAACGAATAAAATCTTCTGGCATGGTTAAAAATTGCACTTAATTGATTTTGGATAGTACGCAGATATGTCGGTGAGTATGCATTTCCATCTTCATCTCTGGCGTTCAGCAACTCATTCTGCCATTGGATAATATCCGATGCTTTTATAGATGCTAATGAGCGTGAGCCAAAGTAAGGAATAAGTTTATTATCAATGATATAACGCTTATTCTCCATTGTGCTTTCCCTAATGCGTGGCTTCATATCATTCATATAAATCTCTGCAAATGCCTTAAAACTCATATTCATATCCTTAGACTGCGACTGTAGAAATTCCCTCTCCCATGCCAAAGCCTCTTTCTTTGTCTGAAATCCACGTTTAGTTTTAATCTGCTTGTTCCCCATCCAATCTATGTATCGAATATAGACCTTCCAAGTTCCTCTTTTTGTATCCTTGCTTGCACTCAAAGTTAATCCTCCTAATACCTAATCGTCCAAGTATATATGGCATACATATATATGCGTCTATTTTTTAGACTTGAACTGTCGTCTATTTTTTAGATGAGTACAGGGTCTATTTTTTAGACGACAACGTTTTTCACTGTTTTCTTGTCGTCTGATTTTTAGATGCCACTCTCGTCTAATTTTTAGACTCGTAAAATTCTTTTATTTGTTTTCCGTTATTTTCTTTGTGGTTGCTTTCTTTTGCTCTTAGCATTTTTACCGATACGTTCATCTGTAAACCAATCTCTCCTTTTGCTATGGTAATTCTTCCATTCCGCACTAAATTCAAACTTTGACGGAGAATATGCATTTGATGCCAATTGTTTTATTAAACCATTATCTATCAATTCTTTTTTCACTTTCAAAAATGTTTGGCGGCTTATAGATGCATCTTTTATTGCATTCTCATACGTGTAAGTGAATACTTTGTTTCCTTTCGCTCTGAACTTCATGTACGTAAATACCCTATAACTATTTGCAGATAAATCCATCACAGCATCCGAATGAAATTGAGTATTAGCAAGTCTGACATAACCGCTTTCTATACCGTTATCCGTTATTGTTTCATAAAACTCAAACTTCCTTATCGTACTCTTTCTAGATTTTCCCATGACCACGTTTCTCCTTGATTATCATATAAAAACGCGGTACAATTTATTAAACGAAATAAATATCCGCACTTTCTAACAGCTCTTCCTTTGCCGAGGGAGGGCTGTTTTATTCTTTAGTCATGCCGTAAATCTTTTTTTCATAATAAGCCCTTGGAATACGTCCGCAAATAGTTGTATAACCTTGCTCTTTCAGTTCTTCATTCCAACCTGCAATCATGCGATACGCAAAAGGTCTGGAAATCTGTAAATCATGCATCACCGTTTCTACTCTCACAAAAAGCTGTTCACTTTTTAATTTTTTCGATGTACTCATTATTCGCAACCTCCATTTTGTTCTCTTTTTTGTTATTTGGTGACCATTTTGTCCCCCCTTGTATTCATATTATCTAATGTAACACTTTTTGTCAATCTTTATTGTGCTTAGGTTCTCATTTTGTTCTTGACAATGTATGTACAATGTATTAGAATAAAAAAAATATGATTGGAGATATTATTATGAATGTCAGCGAAAAAATCAGATATTATAGAGAACTCCGTGGGTTGACTCAACAACAGCTTGCGGATTTTTCTGGTATTCCTCTGGGTACACTAAAAAAGTACGAAACAGGTAATAGAAATCCCAAACAAGAACCTTTACAACGCATTGCTGATGCCTTACATATTAGTATCACCTCTTTTCAAGACATTCATTTAGAAACCATTGGAGAAGTTGCACCTTATCTATTTGCTATCTCCAAAGTTGGCAAAGTTCAGTTTCATGGTAACAAAGATGCTGATGGAAAATTTGACCTAAATACTCTGACCATATCTTTTGATTCTCCTGTATTAAAGCATTTTCTAAAGGAATGGGCAGACAGTAAAGTTATCATCGACCATTTAAGAGATGAAGCTCAATTTTCTCCAGATGAAACAACAAAAGCATTTTTACTTAACCGTGCTGATGAAATTGAGCAAGAATTGGAACTCCGAATGGTTGATTCTCAAATGCTCATACAAAGTGCAAAAAAATAAGGAGCCTTATCGGCTCCTCGCTTGTTTATTCGTTGCATTTTCCTCAAACTGCAAGCATTTTGCAAGCACAAAGCCCAGAAACCTTTGATTTATAAGGCTTCTGGGCTTTATTATACTATTCAAACTCGACAATCACTAATCAATTTTGTTTAGAGATTATTTGTTGCCGTGTTCGCTTTTCTTTCGATTTTTTGATTTATCCATATTATCCTGCCTATATGGGCTGATGTTATCAGTCTGTTATCGGTATTGATAACACCCGCTCCGTAGCTGTGGATAATAGCAATATATTCCGCTTCAGATTATAAGCGGTTTTGCTTAGGAAATCAACCATTTGTTTCTGTATCTTCAATAAGATTTTTCTTTAGTGCCTCAATCGTATCTTGGTTCTTTCTTAAAAGTTCTAATTGCCTGTACGCTTTTTCTCTTAATATTTTCAACCTTTCAATTTTAGGCACTTCCTGCCTTATCAGGTCTGCGTTTGTATCTTCCAGATTGATAAGCACAACCAATTCTTCCGCAGAAGCAAAATCTCTGATATTAGGAGTTTTCCCTTTTATTCCTTTTTCATTTCTCCATTGTGCTGCCGTTTTTCCAAACAAAGCCATATTTAGAATATCTGCTTCTGAAGCGTATGTATATGCCATTTCCTGCGGAGATAATGTAGGAGTTATCAAAAATTCTTTTACTGCATCCGTGTGGATACGATAGTTTATTTTTGAAAGTTCTCTCTTTACATCCCAGCCAATCGCTAACCGATCTGCTTCATCTTTCTTTAATCGCTGATAATCTTTGATGATATAAAGCTTAAATTCCGGCGAAATCCATGAAGCAAACTCGAAAGCTATATCTGTATGAGCATAAGTACCGCCATATCGTCCTGATTTTGATACGATGCCGATTGCATCCGTTGCTTTTATCCATTGTTGCGGTGTCAATGTAAAAGCATTATCTCCTGATTCCGCTTTAAACCTATCGAATTCGATAGGTTTAAAATTAGGATTGTGAATTTGTTCCCACAAGCCCAAAAATGAAATCGTAGAATGATTACGCATCCAGTTTGCTACCACGATAAAAGCATTGTCTGGATTTTTATATTTTGCAATATCCGTAAGTGAAATGTAAGCATCTTCATTAACAACATCGCCCATCACTCTGATTTCTGTTCCATTGGCATCTATTTTCATGTTTTTCAATCTTGAAACTTCCCCTTTCTGTAATATTGACACTATTTTCACACTAAATAGCTATTTCGGTGTTATACCTATATCCTTTACAAATATCTTATCTACTTATGCTGTGATGAAAGGTTGTGATGAAAGCCACATTCTAATTGAATTTGAATGTGGCTTTGATAGAACTTACCATAAGTAAGTATTATTGTCGGCTTGAGTTGCAAACCAAATATATTACCTGATGATCTTGTGCAATCTTGTCCAACATTTCTCGTGCGCGTTTCGTGTGTTTATCGTCCAAATTTACAAACGGATCATCAAGAATCAAAAACGGTTTTTCCTCGCCAAACAGTGCATCCACAAGGGCTAATCTCATACATAGTACGATACAATCTATCATACCAGCACTGAAACTGCCTACTTCACGAGCCGCACCTTTCTCGTCAATATGTAAATGCAAGTCGTTATCGACCATCACCTTACCAATTCCTTTTTCCATAAGAGTATCAGAATAATACTTAAAACCACGTTCAACTTTACCTATATAACTATTGGCAAGATTATCCTTAGCTCGGTTCAATAAGAACATTGTCTGTTCGGTAAGAGCACATTTTTTTTCTGCATTCTCCTCTTCAATCTTTAATCGTGCCATACGATCTTCCCATACAGGGATGTTCTCGACTAAACGACGAATGCTATCACGCTCCTGACGTAGATTGCGCAGTTTTTCATCAATATTATCAATTTGTTCTTGGATGTTTTTTTCAGATATCTGCAATTCTTCCATATTCGGAATACTCACATCTGCATCAGCTGCATCGTTTTCAACATCAGGATTTTCTTCCATAAAAGTTATCAGTTTTCTCTGAGCTTCGGCAAGGGCTTTCTCGGTAGATTCTCTGCTATGTACATCCTCATCTGCATGGTCAAGCAGGTTCTCCGGGGTATCTCCCGAAAGTTGATATTTTGCCAAGAACTGTTCCACCAACGCATTGGCTTGCATTTTTCGGGACGAAGTGCTTTCAAAATCTTGCGTATAGCGAGCAAGGCGTTCGGTTGCTTCTCTATACCCATCAAACCGTTTCCGAAGATTTTGCAGACAGCTATTATATGGCAAGGTCTGATCCAGCGCATTGTAAGAAAGCAAAATTCTGCGAATCTCCTCCGTCAATGTATTCGCACGCGCTTGATATTTTGCGTTGCCCTCCAACATCGCTTGTTTCTTAGCTGTAAGTTCTCGATAATCCCTAACCTCACTACTCAGTTCACGAATCCCTTGCCGCAAGTCATCAGGCAGAATAACAGGATAATATGTATGTAGAACGGAAACAATTTGTTCACGACAACTATTTATCTTTTTATTCAACGCTTCACGCTTTTCCGTTACCGCTTTGCTCTCTGCCATTAAAGTCTGATATCGACTACAGCTTTCACGCAACTCTTTTACAAAGTCATCCCGGTATTCGGTATGAGGAAAATATTGGTCAAACAGTGACCGAATATCCTGATTCTTCCCTTCAATCTCTGCATCAATTTCCTTCAACTCGCTCTCTACAGTCTTCTTCTTTTTATTTAACTCTGTGTAAGTTTTTACGTCAATGAGCAGTTTCACCAGTTTGTTGTCCGGCTCCGCTGCATTCTCGTAAAAGCGTAACAGAAAATCGTTCAAGGCATGCTGCAAATCGTAAAGCTCTTGATTTTCTGCATCAGAAATTGCACTTGCTTTAATGACCGAAGTCGTGCCTTGTTTTTGATTTTTAATTGCAGATTGAGTATGCAGCCAAAATGAAGCAAATAAAGCCCCAAAACCAATAACGAGAAGGATAATGCCGGGAATCAAGAAATTCAGTACCAAGCCAACAATACCAACAATCAGAAATACTACCCCTGCACCACCGCAAAGCAAGGGCATTTTTAATGCTGGCGGAGTTTCACTTACACGCTCCTGCTGCACGATGGTTGTTTGCGTATTTTTTCTGGTAATAAGTTCTGCGATTCGGCGACTATCCTTTTGCTTATCTCGAATTTCATCTTCCGTAGGCACACCCAATGCAAAGGTACGTTTCAGCGCCTTGTATTGTTGTTGTTCGCTTTCGGGAAAACCATGTACAGCACGGCTTTGTTTCAGTACATCACGATCATGCTGAGCCTGTTCGCAGGCATCCAAAACACTATCACTCGGCATCCCAGAACCGAATAACTCTTTAAGCCGGGCAAGACATTTCTGATTTTCAACAGGTATCGAAAGATCGGCTTGCCGATGCTGTGCATCGCTTAACTCATCTGCAATATCCATATATTTTTGCAGCTCTTCTTCCGTAGGGAGAGAAGATTTAAAGCGCTCAGACAATATTTTAAGCCGTTCCAATTCTTCCGGCAGCATCTGGGCCGTCACCTTTGCGGAAACTTCTCCCAGTTCCTTACAGTCTTGATCACAATGATCAATATCCGATACTACCTTATCATTATCTGCAAACCACTGCTGTTCTCTATCGACTATCTCCCTGTCTGCATTGTTAAACTTTAATGCCTGCAGGCGTTGCCTCTCCTGCTGAATCACACTCAGATTCTCGCGTTGCGTCTTGATTTCCTCTGGAGTCGGATACCCTGCAGGATAATTCTTATCCATCTCATGCAAATATTGCTGATTCTTGCTGATATCTGTACGCAATTCCCCTAAATGTCTTTGAGTAACTTGCCGTGCTTTTTGATGCGATGCCCGTCGAATTTTCTCACGCAAAACGCTTATGTCCTCCGTTTTGGCTGTTTTCTCTCTATTCAATTGTTCGATTTCTTCTACAATATCCTGCAGTCGCGGTTTTTGCTGTTCAGCTTGATCTTTCTGGTTTTCAAGAGTAAGGTGTTTATCGCGTACTTCATTGATAATTCCCCCATTACCACGATATGCGCGGAATTTTGTTCGATAGTCGCGCAGTTTTTTCTCAGCGGTATCATAATTGCTAAGATCATTGGTATCCTCTACCAAATTACTCAGTTTTGTTCGAATTGACGTTGTTGCTTCTACGTCACTTGCAGATAACTGCGGAACATAGGTACTACGGGCAAAAGAATCCGCATCCAATCGGAACAGCTCTTCCCCAAGTTTTTCCGAATATACTTCACTTAGTCGCCGGCTGCTCAAATCTAACAAAGAAAAGGTATCTTTCGCAGCCGTCTTACCAAAATAACGAGTAACGCGGTAGCTGGTGTCCTGTATTTTAAACTCCAGATAGCCACCATACTTTCCACCCTGCCACGGATCATAGCGCTTGCGTTCATTTTCTACGATATTCCGTGCACCTGTACGAGGGAATCCATAGAACATAGCTTTGATAAAAGCAGCAAAGGTACTCTTACCAAAGCCGTTACCTTGACAGATTATTGTCAACCCATCATCAAAGGCAAAATCAAAATCAGACAGTACGCCGAAGTTTTCAATATGACATCTGATCAATTTCATAGCGTAATCTCCTCTCCCATCAATGCCTGCATACCCGTGCGGATAATGGCTGCCTTATCCTCTTCGCTCGCATCACTGGATAATGTTAAACGAATAAATTCTCCCTTCAGTGAGATATCATTCTTGTAGTCCTCCGGGTTGATAGTCATACGGGTTTCATCCTTAACCTTAACAAAGAAAAAGTTGCTTTTTGCAAGATTCTGTAAATATGATAACGCAATATTGGCCATAGGGTCTATCCCACCTGAAAGAACAAACTCGACCATATCATCTGAAGAAATGTTTTGCGCAGCTCTTTTCATTTTTTGTCCAATCTCAGAATTTTTTGTCAGTCCTGTAATATCGACCAAAATTCGGTGCAGTTGCCGACGAGAAAAAGGCACAAATTCATGCTGGATCCGGTCTGAATCTACGGTAAGCAGTACAAAACCTTTCGGTCCACACTCATCAAAACCACGGCCTTCCAAGCAACCAGAATAGCAATAGATACCTTTACCATCCAATGTTTGCTCAGCATAAGTATGTATATGCCCCAATGCCAAATAGTCAATTCCCTTATTCTTAAGTTTAGAAATATTGACTTGGTCTACACCTGAAACTACTCCTGCCTGTCCATGCAGAGTAACGATATTGGCCACACCATTTTCATGTGGAACCTGCAAATAAAGGGACTGTGAGTTTGCTTCACAAATCTCAACTCCAGATATCGCCACGCTATCATATTTATAAGTTTTCCATTCCTTGCCAAATATTTTCAGGTTGTCTGGCATATCATGATCAGCAAACGCGTATGTAGCCCCATCGTGATTACCAGCAAGATATAGATAATCTACATTTGGTGTCCGTCGTATAGCATCCAAAATTTCATCTACAGTTCGAATCTTTATACGTTCACCGTCAAACATATCGCCCGCAATAATGACAGCTCGTACATCATTTTTAGCTGCATATTCAGTCAGTCTGAGAAACGTATGAATTATCTCAGTATTTCTGATCGATGCTTGTTCCTCTGTCATGTGAGTCTCCATAGGAGAGTCTAAATGCAGATCTGCACAATGGATAATCTTTGTCAATGATTTTCCCCCTATCCGAAAGAACATTTGATTTATAATTTGCTACTAATTATAATGTCCTGATTTTTCTTTCCTCAATTATATATTATTGTAAAGTAGGGAACAAGCCATTTTCTACCTTGTTCTCTACTGCATTACTTTTACTGATAAATTATTTCTTTGTCCACAATCTCCCTCGCACACGCCTGTATGTTATTCATCCTGCCTACCCATTTCCAGGTATTGTCTGCCTTTAACTGTTCTGTGATTCCCTGTGCCTGTTTTATCTGCTCCACAATCATTTCAAAGCGATCCTGTGCTTGTTCCTCTATATCTGTCAGATAACTGTTCAGTCTGCCACTCATCAGCAGATCCAGATATACAGTCTTGCGGTATTCCTTCAAATACTGCAAATGTCTTTGTCCCCATACTCCGACAAATCTCGGTTCTTCTTCCTCCGGCAAGGTAAGGTTGGGGATAAAGTAATCCCCACATCTTACATAAGTGCCGCCCATTTCTTCAAAAATTGTTTTCTTCATTTTCTGTTCCACCTTTCTCATCGTTCTCTGTCCGTATATTTCTTCTTTGCTGACTGTTTTGGCTGCTGTCTGCTTTCCTGCTGATAGAGGTGCAATTTTTCCCGTATGCTTGCCTTTTTCGGCGGTTCTGATGGCTTCTCTTTTTTCGGTTCTGTCTGATTTGCCCATACCCGCAACTCCTCGTTATATTCCCTGACCAGTTTTTCCGATTTCTGATATGTCTTTGCAAAAGACTTGACATCTGGATATCCTGCCTGTTTTACAGTCTGCTCCATATCCGTGTGGATACGTTTTTCCTGTTTCTCTGCCTGTTCAATTTTGCCTTCTAAGGATTTCCGTACTTTTCCTTTGAAAAATCCCGTTATCTCGGAAAGCTGTTTTTTCAATGAGGAAATTTCCTGCTGCGTGGACTTCATTGCCTGTGACTGCTTCTGAAGTTTCTCCATCAGCTTCCGCATATCATTCCATTCCTGTAAATCAATCTTCGGTACGGGCTTCGGCGGCAACTTAAATTTGAAAATCATTTCCAGTAAGAAGTCTTTTGCTCCTCGGATAATCTGCTGAAACATATCCGGCAGCCAACCATGTGCCCGTATAGATTGCAGTGTTTTGTCTGTGATTTTCTCCCTCTTAACTGTTAAAATATCTTCTTCAGAAATCCCCTCAACCAACGCCACATCAACTGTCCGATTCCATTCCTGCCTTGCCGCATTATCTGCCCGTATTTCTGCCTCTTTCGGGTTGTTCTTCCCGATTTTTTTCGTTGCCAGATACACACCACCCTGCTGAAATACGGACAGCTTTTCGGATTCTTCTTTCACATGGCTATTGATGATTTCCGTAAACATCTCCTTGACTTCTTTGGTAAAAGCATCGCTCTTAAACCATTCATCTTTCTTTGTAAAAATGTGGCTCTCATAAACTTCCCCTTTGGGAATAATACTGCATCCTACCCGAAGATTTCCCTGCTCATCTAAAATCTCTTTCTTCGTGCGTCTGTGCTTGCCTTGTTCATCATAAAACATATTTCTGGTAGCAATTTTCACTTCAGGATGTTCCAGCATTTTCCGCTCGCTGAATACGAGGTGGATATGGTAATTAGTCATTTTTTTGTTATGGTGAAGTGCCGCACTGCATTCCACATCGTACCTTTTATGAAAGCTGTCCGTGAAAAGCCTTACCACATCATCCGCCTTGTACTCAACAAAACTTTCCGGAAGTGCAATGATAAATTCCCGTCCTTCAATGCATTTTCCTGTTGTTCCGCTTGCCTTAAAATCCATCTGATTTTCTCTTGCAAGATTTTTCCAGAACTCCGGTGTTGCTCCTTCCGTATGGTAGGTCGCATAGAGATGTTCCTGTCTTTTCGGATTGGAAATATAATCAATTCTTCCTGCAACATCGGACAGCTTGTTTTGTCTGATAAATGAATGTCTGCCTATAAGCATTCTCCTTTCCCAGCTCTCGCCTGCTCTTACTGTGAGTAGGTGCATAGGCACCTGTTTACGAACTAACTGCCGTTTCCGGCACAAATAGCTCCCGGCAGGGCGAAATACCCTGAGTACAAACCTCTGATTTGTGCGATGGGTATATTTCGCTCTCAAACGCCGAGGGCTTTATAAAGTGCTACCTTTCTCTACCACGTTTCGGCTTGTGCTTTTCATCTTGGGCGTATCCGCCCTTTTTATTTGCCCGTATCCGGGCTTATTTTTTATTCCTGACATTAAACCGATTCTTTACTTTTCTATCTGATTTATTCCGGTATTCTTGCCCGCACATATTCCAGATTGCCGCAATAAGGCGTTCCCACCAGATACCATTCCATTGCAGGATTCATCTCCATCCTTGTCCGTACCCACTGGTCATCCACCAGAACTTCCATACACTCTCCGCAGTGAAATCCTCTATCAATCCATAAGTCCATTGACAGTAATCCATATCTTCCATTTTCACAGTTATAACCTAATCTTCCTTCTCTCATTGCATGATTCTCCTTTCCTGATTTCTCCTTGTCTGCTATCCACAGGGGCGTGCCACGCTCCTGTTCTTATCATCAAGGAAGAATTACCAACGGAAGCTCTCCTGCACTCCTCGTCTGTCCAGATACTCTTTTCTCGCCCGTTCCCGTTCTTCCTCTGTCGGGGCAGTTTTGAATTTTCCATACAGGTCACGCATGACCATCCTGTCTAATTTCTTCTCCAGCTCCTGCTTGATTTCTCTCTCGCAGCTCTCATCTTCAACCAAGTGAAAACGGAGCAACTGCATAAATAACTCCCGTGATATTTGCACATTTCCCATCTTATCCATCCTTTCCGTGACGGTATGTGACAGTCGTGACGGTTATTTTGATACCGCCCCGCTGTCAAAAATACCGTCACAACCGTCACGTACTGTCACGCATTCTCTGTATTGTCTTTCCAGAGCCTTAGTTTTCGTCCTTCGTGGACACGCTCACTCCGAAAGAGAATCCCATGTTCTGTATACAACCGTCCTGCAAGAACGTTCAGTTTTCTTGTGATAACGTGCGGTTGAATGTCCACATTTATCAGTGCAACAAGTGCGGTTGGCGAACCTTCCCAGTAAGGATTGTCCTTCCTAACAAGCTCCGCAATCTCATCCAGTAACGGCTCCGGCGGTTCTTTCCATAACTCCGTCTCCGCCTTTTGTAAATCCCACAACAGGGTTTCTGTATTGCGGATAAGATACAACTTCTGGTCTTGCTGATCTCTACCAGACACTTCCAGTGTTGCGGCATTGCCTGTCCGTTTTTCTTTCTGAAGAAGAAACGCTCCGTCTGCCGCCCCAAGCAGTCCGCTTGTCCCGGAAATCATGTCAAACTTATCATCCGCATTCTGCTTTCTTGTGTGGTGTACGAGCAGTAAACAAAGTCCGTGGGCATCCGCAAAACTTTTCAGTCTTGCCATAATCTGATAATCATTTGCGTAACTGTAATTATCGCCGCCAACCTCACGCACTTTCTGAAGCGTATCAATAATAATCAGCTTCGTATCCTTATGCTCTGCCACAAATCTTGCAAGCTGTTCATCCAGCCCATTTCCAAGCTGACTGGCAGAAACTGAGAAGTAAAGATTATCGGTACTTTCTGTCCCGAACATCCGGTACAGACGCTCCTGCAAGCGGCGGTAATCATCCTCAAGCGCCAGATACAGCACCGTCCCTTTTCGGGTGGTATAATTCCAAAGCGGTGTGCCTGTACTGACATGATAGGCAAGCTGTGCCATCAGAAAACTCTTTCCCAGTTTGGGCGAACCTGCAAAGATATAAGTGCCGGGGTAGAGCAGTCCGTCAATCAACGGCTGCTTACTCCGATACTGTGTGTCAAACAGTTCATTCATGGAAATTATCTGGAGATAGGATGGGTCTGATCGCAACTGCATTTCTCTCTGCAATTCCTCAAAAATCTTGATATTTCCACCATTCTCGGATATACTACTTGTAGGTTTTTTTGAAATCGGCTGCTCCGTATCTGCGCCAACAGATACATCCGGGGCAGTCTTTTCTTTTTTATTTTCCATCCTCGTCCTCTCCTTTCAGACCGCCCAGAATAACAGCGATTAGTTCAATGACATTCAGCAGTTCTTCATCCACACGGTTTCCTGCTTCAATCCGCTTTAGTTCTGCGAGGACAGCGGCAAGTTCCGTTTTGAGTGCCTTGAATACTCTCGGATTTCCCTGTACCACTACATCCTGATTCAGGCAACGGCGGTAGCAGTATTCCTGCTTTGGCAGTCCCGATAAGGCAACTGCCTTGTTGATGAGTTCATTTTCTTCGGGCGATACCCGAAACCCTACTGTGATGTTTCTCCGACGGTTTTTGTTATCTCTGTTCTTAGCTGACATTTTCAAACTCTCCTTTCCCTAAATCGTCTAATCTATCTGCCATTTCCGTCTGCTTTGACGGGAACAGATGAGCGTACTGGTAAGTGATGTCAATGTTTTCATGCCCTACACGGTCTGCAATCGCCACCGCTGAAAATCCCATATCAATCAGCAGGCTGATGTGGCTATGTCGTAAATCATGAATACGGATTCGCTTTACTCCTGCGGCTTTCGCACCTCTGTCCATCTCGTGATGAAGATAACTTTTTGTAACTGTGAAGATTCGTTCTTTCTTCTTCAGTCCGTAAAGCATCTGCAAATACTCCTGCATTTCTTCACAGAGGAACTTCGGCATTTTGATAATGCGGTTACTTTTCTTTGTTTTCGGTGTGGTAATCACATCTTCTCCGTGTAATCGTTGATAGGACTTGTTGATTCTGACCGTTTCTTTTTCAAAATCGAAGTCAGCGGCAGTCAGTGCCAGCAGTTCTCCCTCCCGGATACCGCACCAGTAAAGCATTTCAAAAGCGTAAAAGGAAACAGGCTTGTCCATCATCTCGAATGAGAATTTCTTATATTCTTCTTTCGTCCAGAACAGCATTTCCTTATGTTCCTCACTTCCCATATTTCCCACCTTGGCGGCAGGATTGGAACGCAGTTCATAATACCGCACCGCATGATTGAAGATAGCGGACAACTGATTGTGCAGTGTTTTCAGATAGGTCTGTGAATATGGCTTTTTCTTCTCATCCCGATAGGCAAGCATTTCATTCTGCCATGCGATAACCTCTTTTGTAGAAATCTCGCTGATTTTCAGCTTGCCGAAATAAGGTAAAATCTTCGTGCGGATGATATGCTCTTTTGTCAGCCATGTGTTCTCCTTCAGACGGCTTTTCATATCCCGGATATACAGTTCGGTAAAGGCTTCAAAACTCATATCCATATCCGAAGAGTTCTGCAACTGGAACATTCGCTCCCATTCCTGTGCTTCTTTCTTGGTAGCAAAGCCACGCTTGCATTTCTGCTTACGCTCGCCTTTCCAGTTTACATACCTCGCCATCACATACCATGTTCCATTGTCCTCGTTTTTGAATACCGGCATTATTCGTCCCCCTTTCCTGCTCCGTAGAGCCTTTCATAGAAATATTGACGGTTTACCCGTCCTGAAATGGTAATAAAGCCTTTTGCTTTCAGTTCCTCATTCAACTGACGGATTAGCTTGTAAGCATACGGCTTTGATACGCTTAGTTCCTGTGCCACTTCTTCGGCACAAATAAATCTGTTTTTCATATCATCAATCCCTTCTTTCGTTTTTTATTGCCGTTCTATCCGAATGAAGTTCCAGCAGGTATTCCCTGTTCGGCACTGTGCTGTCCCGATATATCGTAATATGTCAGGTGCTCGCTTGCTTTCTGGCAAGGTCTTGGCGGTTTATACTGTTCGGACGGTCATTTTGTTTTTTATTAAACTTATTTGCTTAATTTTGAACTTATTATACTAAGCATATTTGCTTGTGTCAAGTGGCTTTTCGGAAAACATTAAACTTTTTTGTTTTGCATTATCTTGACTTCTCTTAAACATATCTGCTATACTCATTGTAAAATACATACAAGGAGTGGACACGTTATGGCAATTGGAGAGAGAATACATTTTTTCCGCATTCTGCGTGGGATGACACAAAAATATCTTGGTACGATTGTCGGCTTTCCTGAGCGAAGTGCCGATGTACGTTTAGCACAATACGAAGCTGGAACAAGAAAACCGAAAGCGGAACTTACTGCTGCACTGGCACAGGCTCTAGATGTTTCCCCTCATGCCCTCGATGTGCCTGACATTGACAGCAATATCGGACTGATGCACACTTTATTTACCCTTGAAGATTTGTACGGTCTGACTGTCAGTGAATCAAACGGAGAAATCTGTCTGAAAGTCGAAACTTCCAAAGGCAAAGACGCTCACGAACTCCGGAAAATGCTGTATGCCTGGAAAGAGCAGGCTGACAAGCTATCTTCTGAAGAGATCAGTAAAGACAAATACGATGAGTGGCGTTACCACTACCCGGAGTTTGATACCACGCAAACATGGGCGAAAGTCCCATCGCAGGCACTTGGCGACGCTCTGGTCAAAATGTTCCAAGACAAACTCAAACCAGATAAATAAAGACGACAAAAAAGCCCTTAGCCATGAGTTTTATACCCACAGCTAAGGGCTTCGTTTATAATATGGATTTATTTGTTACACAACCACCTGTCATCATTCTCTAACCCTAAAACCACTGGATTACAAGAATAATGGCTCTCATGCAACTGTTATCAATTTGTTATCAAAAGACTTCTTGAAGTGCTGCAAACCCGCATAAATACTGGGTTCTTAAAGCATTTCAAATTATTCAAATTCAATCGTTCCAGGTGGCTTACTGGTCAGATCATAGAATACTCTGTTCACTCCACGTACTTCATTAATAATTCTGCTCATGACACCCTGCAATACTGCAAATGGAATCTCTGCTGCTTCTGCGGTCATGAAGTCAATGGTATTGACTGCGCGCAGTGCCACTGCATAGTCATAGGTTCTCTCGTCACCCATAACGCCTACGGAACGCATATTGGTCAGAGCTGCAAAATACTGATTCGGCAGCCATTTCGGGTTCTCGCCATGCTCTTCCTTATAGGCTGCGGCAGCCTTATCTACTTCATCACGATAAATATAGTCTGCATCCTGTACGATCCGTACTTTCTCCGCTGTTACTTCGCCGATAATACGAATACCAAGTCCCGGTCCCGGGAATGGCTGACGGAATACCAGCTTCTCCGGAATGCCAAGCTCCAGTCCGGCTTTGCGGACTTCATCCTTGAACAGATCGCGGAGTGGCTCGATGATCTCCTTAAAGTCTACGAAATCCGGAAGACCGCCTACATTATGATGAGATTTGATCACCGCAGATTCTCCGCCAAGACCACTCTCTACCACGTCCGGATAAATAGTTCCCTGTGCCAGGAAGTCAACGGCACCAATCTTCTTTGCTTCTTCCTCAAAGATACGAATGAACTCTTCGCCGATGATCTTACGTTTTGCTTCCGGCTCGGTAACACCTGCCAGCTTCTTGTAATATCTCTCCTGTGCATTGACACGGATAAAGTTCAGGTCGAACTGACCATTCGGTCCGAATACGTTCTCTACCTCATCTCCTTCATCTTTACGAAGAAGACCATGATCTACAAATACACAGGTCAGCTGTTTTCCAATTGCTCTGGAAAGAAGACCTGCTGCTACGGAAGAATCCACACCACCAGATAAAGCCAACAGTACGCGGCCATCGCCGACTTTCTCACGAATCTCTTTTACCGTATGTTCTACGAATGCATCCATCTTCCAGTCTCCGGCACATCCGCAGACATTTTTCACGAAGTTATTGATCATCTTCGTGCCTTCTGCTGTATGGAGTACTTCCGGGTGAAACTGAATTGCATACAGTTTTTCAGCCTCATTTTCAGCAGCCGCTACCGGACAGTCTGCCGTATGAGCAGAAATCTCAAATCCCGGAGCAATTTTTGAAATATAATCAAAATGACTCATCCAGCAGATCGTCTTCGGGGATACTCCCTCAAACACCTTGGAGTCCTTTTTGTCAATGATTACTTCTGTCTTACCGTATTCTCTTACCTCTGCACGCTCTACTTTTCCGCCAAGTACATGAGACATAAGCTGTGCACCATAGCAGAGACCAAGTACCGGAACTCCCAGTTTAAACAGCTCCTCTGTATAAGTCGGTGAATCCGGCTCATAACAACTGTTCGGTCCTCCTGTCAGGATAATTCCCTTCGGATTCATTGCCTTGATTTTCTCAATATCAGTTCTGTAAGAATAAATCTCACAGTATACATTACACTCTCTGACACGTCTTGCCACAAGCTGGTTGTACTGTCCACCGAAATCGAGAACGATCACCATTTCTCTGTTCAATCCGCTTTTCCTCCTAATTTCTCTCAATTGTCCTTATTATAGATTATGGGATATTTTCTGACAACCCCAAAACCGAATTTTATCCAATGATCGAAGAAATAAAAATGTCGGATCCCAACGCTTCACAGTGCCATTTAAAAACGGATTTCTTTTCCTTCTTTTCTCCACTGTCTAAACTCTGCAGATGCAGATAACAGCAGGTCAGATGAGGAATTCAGTGCGGTTTCCACAGAGTCCTGAATGACTCCGATGATAAATCCGACACCAACTACCTGCATGGCAATATCATTCGGAATACCGAACAGTGAGCATGCCATCGGAATCAGAAGCAGGGAACCGCCTGCCACACCAGATGCTCCGCAGGCAGCCAGGGTTGCCAGCACACTCAAAATAACTGCACTCGGAATATCCACCGCAATTCCCAGCGTATGTGCAGTTGCCAGTGCCATAACGGTAATCGTAATAGCTGCACCATCCATATTGATGGTTGCTCCCAGCGGGATTGTTACGGAGTAAGTATCTTTATCAAGTCCCATCTCCTCGCATGCTTCCATATTAATCGGAATATTTGCTGCAGAGCTTCTGGTAAAGAATGCCGTGATTGCACTCTTCTTCAGGCATCTGAAAATAAGCGGAAACGGATTCTGACGGATACACCAGAATACCAGAACCGGATTGCTGACAAAATAAATAAACAGCATGGAGCCTACCAGTACCAGCAACAGTTTTCCATATTCGGTAAAAATGGAAAGTCCGTTGGTAGATACCGTGTTAAATACCAGTCCCATAATACCAAGCGGTGCAAAGCTGACGATCCAGGTAACAACTTTTGAAAGGCCATTGGAAATGTCATCGAACATTTTCTTGGTCTCTTCTTTTGCTCCTCTTAAGCCGATTCCAAACAAAACAGCCCATGCAAGGATACCAATATAATTTGCATTGATAATAGAAGCTACTGGATTACTGACAATGTTCATCAGCAGGGATTTCATCACTTCTGCGATTCCCTGCGGTGCAGACAGGTCCGTTGCTGCATCTGCCAGAGTCAGGGTTACCGGAAATGCAAAGGATGCAATCACCGCAACCAGTGCTGCCAGAAATGTGCTGAACATATACAGAATAATAACGGTTTTAATGACACCTCCGTGGCTTTTTCCGGAGTGGCATAAGGAACTGATAATCAGGAAAAATACAAGGAGCGGCGCAACCGCTTTCAATGCTCCAACAAATACATCTCCAAACAATGCGATTCCAGTTGCGGATGGGCATGCCATCCCAAGGACAGCACCAAGAACCAGGCCTGCCACGATTCGTTTTACCAGGCTTACACTGGTCCATGCTTCGTAAATCTTCTTCATAACGACTCTTCTTTCTCTCTTGTATTCCGCTATTTGTTCACGCGGATATTTCAAGTATACACAATAGCGTTTAAAAGTACAAATGTTTTTTTCTCGCGGACAATTCTGTATAAAATGTCTTTCTGTAATACTCCTTATTCCCTCTGCATAAATTGTAAAAACAGTTAAATCCGGGGGTTTTCTTTGAAAGAATATATTGAAGAGCGAGCTGTGGCCATCGCCAATTATATTATTGCCAACAATGCCACTGTACGGCAGACTGCCCAGAATTTCGGAGTGAGCAAATCCACGGTTCACAAAGACTGCGTGGAACGTATGAACGAAATCAATGCCTCGCTGGCCGCTGAAGTCCGTAAAGTGCTGGACATCAACAAATCAGAACGCCATATTCGAGGCGGACTTGCTACAAGGAAAAAATATCTTCAAAAAAAGTATTGACATTTTTATAGAAATAGCTATATAATATACAAGCAGTCTTGATTGAGCACATTGAGATTGCTTGCATGGGGTCTTAGCTCAGCTGGGAGAGCATCTGCCTTACAAGCAGAGGGTCATAGGTTCGAGCCCTATAGGCCCCATCATTTATGCAATTTCATATGGCGAGATAGCTCAGTTGGCTAGAGCACACGGTTCATACCCGTGGTGTCGAGGGTTCGAATCCCCCTCTCGCTACTAAGAAGACCGAAAGCAGTTTGCTTCCGGTCTTTTTCGTTTCTCTAAGTATTTAAAGGTCACTGCATTCCAGCACTTCTTTTTTCCTTATAAATTCACTGTACTGAAGTCCCCTGCCATCAAGCTCCATCTCTCCCACCTGATTGTCATAAGGATCTGCCCTCCAGCCATCCTTAGATACATCAAAATCTGCCTGAAATTCCGTGTTGGCCGTCATCCGGTAAGGATCCAGATTTCCAAAATAATGAACTCTGCGTTTTTCATCTCCGCGCTGTGCTGCGTCTCCTCCATAGGAAACATCTGCATAAAGCCAGCCGTAAGGTTCCACATAAAATCTTGCCCAGTCATGGGCACCGCAAAAGCCCGGCTCGGCTGCCCAGCCGCTCTCCCATTTTGCCGGAATGCCGGCACACCGGCACAGGGTAATAAATAACAGCGTCTGTACGCCACAGTCTCCAGTCAGATTTCTGGCACAGTTTTCCGCAATGGATTCCTGGCTGAAATAGGCTGGCATAAAGGAATACCGAACTTTCATTGTCACAAAATCATAAAACCGTCTTGCTTTTTCAAGAGGCGTCTCTGCACCATCTCCAAGCGTCCGCATCAATTCACGAATATAGGGCGTAAACAGAATATGTGGTGCCTGTTCCCGAAGCCATTGTTTTTCTGACTCCGGTACGAAAACAGACGTTTTTTCCGGATTTGCGAACAATTCTTTATAAACTGCTGTTCTTATATAGGAAAATTCTACTTCAAAGGGGTGATTTTTCTCCATAGTTTCTTCCCAGAATACCACTCTTTGCGGTGCATTTTCAGGAGAAATATACATGGGAACCGGTGTCACTTTTTCAATACGAATTTCCGTCTGGGAATCGCAGGCACAGGGAATGGGAAGATAAGCCCGCACTACCGCTCCTTTTCGAAAACCCTCATCCTTTAACTGCACTGAGGATCTGCAGTAAAAACGTTTTTCTGCTTTTCCATCCCGGTGCATAGCCTCTA
The DNA here is from genome assembly GCF_020686965.1 of Hominiventricola filiformis. Lineage (NCBI taxonomy): Bacteria > Bacillati > Bacillota > Clostridia > Lachnospirales > Lachnospiraceae > Hominiventricola > Hominiventricola filiformis. Next base: position 36,059 of record NZ_JAJEPS010000013.1, read on the forward strand.
TCGCTTCCTGAAAATACCGTCCATTTCGAGGAGCGGTCTCTTTTCCGGCCCGTCCGGCCATCTCCGGATCGGTCCTGCATAGATTTTCAAAGAACCGGTCAAAATACCGCTTTTCTCCATTCTGATAGATCCAGCGGATCCGAAACTTCCGTTCCAGCTGATCAAATTCTTCCTCCGAAAAATCAGGAACTTCTTTCCTGGCAACGGCAAGGGCTTCCTCTCTGGTATATGGAAAATCAGAAGGAAGACGCCGGAGCATCTCCGCTTCTGTCGTAAGACAATGTCTCATGGCATCCGGGAGGTCCGGCGTTAAAAGATAACTTTCCATATCCTGCAGGGCGCCCTCAAAATCACCGAATAATTTCTTCCGATTAATTCTTTCCGGCAGCCCCATCTGCAGATACTGAAATGTATGATTAATATTCATTCGTCTTCCTCACATATCTTATACAAAGAGATGTAAAATAGCTCCCATTCCAAGTCCGAAGAAGTTTCCGAGAGCAGCTCCCAGCACTCCCATCAGAACTCCGATACCTGCATAAGACTCATGATATGCACACGCAATGATCGGTGCAGATGCAGATCCACCAATGTTTGCAACAGATGCGGTGGAGCACATGCAGAGATCCCAGTGGAATACTTTAGAGAGCAGGAACATAAGCACTACATGAACGATCAGTACAAAAATACCAAATACCACCCACATCGGAGCGGATACCAGATCAGTAAGTGTTGCAACAGATGCCAGCAGGGATACGACTGCATACAGGTAAACGTTGGAAAGTTCCTCCACTGCCGGAAGTTTTCCAAGCGGTGTCATAGCACAGATCAGACCAAGTACGGTTACAAATACAGTTGTACAGGTTCCTTTATCAAACATCGCAAGTCCTGCACCGGAAAGACCGCCCTGCATGGCTGCGCCAACCCACTGTGCCAGTGCGGAGACTGCCAGGGAAATACCGATAAGGAAAATCCAGTCTGCATAGGATGCATGCTGTTTTTCTTTTGCGACTTCCGCATTGGCAGCCTCTGCCACTGCTTTCAGTTTGGAAGTATCCGCCTTAACTGCATTATCCCATTTGTTGGAGTAACGAACCATCAGAAGAAGAAGGGCAATCCACAAAGAATAGCACACCGTATCCAGTGCCAGCGCACATCCGTAAGCACCTGCATCAACCGGCAGTGCATCCTGCATAGCAGCCATGTTGGCACTTCCGCCTACCCAGGAAGCATAGAGCGCTGCGGTAGCACCCCAGGTATCTGCACCGAGGAATCCTTTGAAAATCGGATAGCCGATGATAAATCCAATACCGATGGTAAAGGAGCATCCCAGGAAGATAGCAATCATACGGCCGGACAGTTTTGCCAGCTTGCGGAAATCGCAACGAAGCAGCATAACAAAGATCATGGCATAAAGAATGTTGTTCTTTAATGCACTGTAAGCAGCGCTGCATGCATCGGAGCTGTAAAGTCCTGCAGTACAGAAAATCATGTTCAGCACATAGATCCATACCAGAGGCGGAACTACATTAAATACTTTCCATTTTGCATATTTCTGAAGAGCCAGAAGACCGCCTGCGATAAACATCAGGACTGCCAGATAGGTAAAACCATTTGTAATAACCATAACATTTCCCCCTTTTATTATGTTGGTTTACAGATACTGAATCTTGCCCGGTTCAATTCCCTTGATGCCAAGTCCCGGTTCATCGGATACGGTAATATTTTTCTCATTAAATACTGCACCGCCGATAATCGGGTCTTCGCTGCAGAGCACCGGACCGTCCAGATCGATTTTGGTAATAATTTTCTTCGCACAGGCCAGTTCCACTGCTGCGTTGACAGAAATCTTTGCTTCCAGCATGCAGCCCAGCATGCACTCTACGCCATAAACTTCAGCCGCGGACACAATCTTCAGTGCATTGTAAAGACCGCCGCATTTCATCAATTTAATATTGACCAGATCTGCCGCACGCATCTGCATGATCTTTACCGCATCCTCCGGCGAGAAGACACTCTCATCTGCCAGTACCGGAACATAACTGTTCTCCGTTACATATTTCAGGCCTTCCAGATCATGAGCTTTTACCGGCTGCTCTACCAGCTCAATCTGAAGACCTTTCTCCTGCATGCCATTCAGAATGCGGACTGCCTCTTTTGGCTCCCACGCTGTGTTGGCATCAATTCGGATGCAGACATCATCACCGACTGCTTTTCTGACTGCTGCCAGACGGTCGATATCCAGCTTCGGGTTCACACCGACTTTGATTTTCAGGCAGTCATAACCGCGCTGAATCGCATTGATGGCATCGGCTGCCATGGTTTCCGGATCATTGACACTGATGGTGATATCGGTCACAATATTCTTTCTTGCGCCGCCCATAAGTTTATACACCGGAATCTTATACAGCTGTCCATACAGATCCCACAGTGCAATGTCCACAGCCGCTTTGGCGGAACTGTTTTTTACCACACATTTCTGTACTTTCTGCAGTACATCCTCAAAATCATCCACATCCATACCGATAATACTTTTTGCAATGTGATCCTGGATAGCTCCGATAATAGCCCCTGTCGTATCTCCGGTAATGGCTCCCGTAGGCGGTGCCTCGCCATATCCGGTGTGTCCCGTGTCCGTGTGGATCTCAACAACGACGTCCTCCACACTGTCGACACTTCGCAGGGCAGTTTTAAAAGGAACCCGTAACGGGACTGATATCTTACCCAGACGAACTTCTGTAATCTTCATGTCTCTTCCTCTCCATTCTCTATATTGATCTTTCGCTGCTGCAAAAGGATCTCTCTATTTTGCCAGCCGGTACATGGCCTCCGCAATGATCTGTGCATTTTTCATGAGCTTCTCCACTTCGATAAACTCATCCGGCTTATGTTCCCGGACTTCATCCCCCGGAAAGATCGGGCCGAACGCTACGATATTGGGAATTGCCTTCGCATAAGTACCGCCGCCGATGGACTTTGGTATGGGTTCAAGTCCCGTATGATCTGCATATACCCCCAGCAGTGTCTGAACCAGTTCGCTTTCTTCCGGCACATACAAACTCTTCTTATGCCGCTCCCCGGTCTTTGTAAATCCGGCATCCGCAAATGCCTGCTCCAGAATTTGGGCACAGTCCTCATAAGATTTGGTCACCGGATACCGGTAATTAATCTCCAGTGCCGCGCTGTGGTCATCCCCTTCCAGCGTCCCCAGATTCAGGGACAAATTTCCGGAAATCTCATCGGCCATCTCAATACCAAGAGAAGTTCCCTTTGTCTCCAATCCAATCTTTTCTTCCAGGAACCGCACCCACCGATCTGCTTCTTCAGAAAGCGGCAGCTCACACAGCGCTTCCAGCAATAATCCGATGGCATTCACGCCCAGCTCTGGTGTTGCGCCGTGCGCGCTAAGTCCGGCTGCGGTGATCTGAACACCCTCCTCCGTCTTCTCATACTGAATCCGGTCATCCGACTTCTTTAATAAAGAAGCAGCCAGTTCTGCCGGGCAGACAACTTTTGCCTTTGCCTCCGCAGGTACGACATTCGGTGCCGAACCTCCGTGAATCTCCAGAATTCGGACATCTCCATCCTGTGTGTAATTTCTGGAAAAGTTCACATTGATCAGACCCTTTTCCCCGTTAATCACCGGGTACTCACCGTCCGGCGTAAATCCCATAACCGGAATCTCACCGCCGTGGCTTCGGTAATATTTCATATCGTTGGAACCGGTCTCCTCATTAGTTCCGAACAGAAGACGAATTCTTCTTCGAATAGGAAACCCGCTGTCCCGGAGCGCCGCCAGCGCATACAGTGCGGCAATGGTTGGTCCTTTATCATCCATGGCTCCCCGGCCAAAGACTTTTCCGTCACGAATCTCACCACCAAAAGGATCAAAACTCCATCCGTCCCCTTCCGGCACCACATCCAGATGTCCCAGAACGGCTACCATCTCTTCTCCTTCGCCATACTCGCACCAGCCCATCTGATGATCCAAATCTATGGTTGCAAAGCCAAGTGCTTCCGCCGTTTTCAGTGCATGATCCAGACAGTCCTGCACTCCTTTTCCATATGGATACTGCTCGGATGCTTCTCCCTGTACGCTTCGGATCCGGATGCTTTCCTGAAGGCTTTTCAGCAGCTGTTCTTCATACCCTTTCACTGCTTCCTGTAATTCCATCCTCCGTCCTCCCGTGTTTCCTTGTATTCTTGTATACAAGTTATACCAGAAATTTTATGCTTTTTTTATACTTTCGTCAACCTATACTTTCACTTTTTCATATTCTGTGATATGATTGTGAATATTTACGAAAGAAAGGACTGTTTTTATGTTAAATGCCATTGAAACCATAAATACAGCCGTCAACAACTTCATCTGGGGTGTTCCGGCCATGGTCTGCATCATCGGTGTAGGTCTGTATTTAAGTATCCGAACCGGATTTCTCCAGATTCGGAAGTTTCCATATGCCATCCGGACGACCATCGGACGAATGTTCCGCAAAAAGGATGCTTCGGACGGCGCCATTACTCCCTTTCAGGCGGTCTGCACCGCTCTGGCTGCCACCGTCGGCACCGGAAATATTGCCGGAGTTGCCGGCGCGCTTGCCATCGGTGGTCCGGGCGCAGTCTTCTGGATGTGGGTTTCTGCCCTGCTCGGTATGTGTACCAAATTTTCTGAAGTTACCCTGGCAGTCCAGTTCCGCGAAACCAATGCGGATGGAGAGCTGGTTGGCGGACCTATGTACTATATTAAGAACGGACTGCCCAAATGCTGGCACTGGCTTGCATATCTTTTTGCCGCATTCGGTGTACTGACGGTCTTCGGTACCGGAAATGCAACCCAGGTTAATACGATTACCACTGCCATCAATTCTGCCCTGACCAACTATGGTCTGCTGAAACCGGACCAGATTTCCACTTCCAATCTGATCATTGGCATCGTCATCACCATCATGATTGCCATGATTCTGTTAGGCGGCATCAAACGAATCGGTCAGGTGACCGAAAAACTGGTTCCATTCATGGCACTGCTTTATATCGTACTGGCTCTTGGTGTAATTCTTCTCAACCTTCATGTAGTTCCGAGTGTATTTGCTTCCATTATTGAAGGTGCGTTCCATCCTTCCGCAATCACCGGTGGTGTCGTGGGAAGTCTGTTCCTTAGTATGAAAAAGGGTGTTTCCAGAGGAATTTTCTCCAATGAGGCTGGTCTTGGTACCGGATCCATTGCCCATGCATGTGCCGATACCAGAAAACCTGTAAAGCAGGGAATGTTCGGTATCTTTGAGGTATTCACGGATACCATCCTGATCTGTACCCTGACCGCTCTGGTCATTCTCTGCAGCCAGGTATCCATTCCTTACGGCCAGGCGGCTGGAGCCGAACTGACCATTCAGGGCTTTACCGCCACATATGGTAACTGGGTATCCATCTTTACCGCTGTTGCCATGTGCTGTTTTGCATTCTCTACTATTCTCGGATGGGGACTTTATGGTGCACGCTGTATTGAATTTCTGTTCTCCAGCAAGGTCACCAAACCATTCATGGTTGTCTACTCCCTGGTCGCTATCCTCGGTGCTACGGCTGATCTGGGACTCATGTGGAACATTGCCGAGACCTTTAACGGTCTTATGGCCATTCCGAACCTGATTGCCCTGTTCCTGTTATCCGGAACGGTAGTTAAACTGACCAAAGCGTATTTTGCACAGGAAAATCCGTAAAACAATTATGAAATAATACAAGACCCGGAAGACTTGAACTTCGTCTTCCGGGTCATATTTTTATATTTTTAAATTCTTACGCTTCTTTTTCCGTGAATACCACGTATTCGCCGCCGTAATTGCCCCACCAGGTGCTCGGGTAATCCCCTGTCATATAGATGGTACAGAACAGCATCTCCGTTGCATTCAGCTTTGCACAAATAGAAAGTAAAATTTCATTAACAGGGAACAGTACCTGTCCTTCTTCATGCTCCATCTGATGGATGTATTCTAATTCCTGATACGTCAGCACCGTATCGATCTGCTGCCGTGCCTGCTCCGGCAATGTAAAATAGTAGAAATCCACATACATATTTTTGCAGCCGAGCATTTCCCACATTTCCATAAATTTATCCACCGCCTGAAATGCATTCATCCGGATAATCTGATTTTCATACTGCTGCATGCCATCCGTCACTTTTTCAAAATAAATGGCTCCTTCTTTTTTCAACTCTTCCACTGTCATCATGAATATTTTTCCTCCAGATTCTGCGGCACTTCTGCGCCTTATTCCGCAGATGCCGGATGCATTCGTTTTACCGGATTCCCCGGTAGGATGTCCTTATATCGATAAATGCTGAGCACCAGCCCGGTCAGGATATAAGAACTGACCATATTACTGCCGCCTGCGGAAAAGAAGGGAATGGTAATGGCTGCAGACGGAAGCAATCCCAGGTTCATGGCAAGCACCAGTCCTGACTGAGCTAAAAGCACCATACTACAGCCATAACCGACCATCATCCCCAGCTGATTTTTCTGATGAGAAGATATGTGGAACATTTTCACCCACAGAAGCAGAAGTAATGCCACTGCTGTCACCGCCGCCAGTAATCCATAGGCGGAAGTCAGACTTACGAGAATGTACTCACTGTTCCATCCCGGCAGTTTCTGCCAGACATGATTCCCTGAAGCTCCCAGTAACCGGCTTGTTCTGAGACACTCATATGCAGTCTGCGCAGCATAACTTGGCTCACCATATCCAAGCCATGCCTGTAATCTCTTTACCTGATATTCTGCAAGCATTCCCGTTCCGAGCATCATCGCCGGAGCCAGTATCATCATTCCCCATACAGCTGCCAGCATTTTCCTCGGACTGACCTGATACCAGCCCTTTCCTACTGCAATGGAGAACAATAACAGACAGATAAACAGAAGCATCACTGCCTGATTCAGTCCTGGAAGCCGAAGCACCAGAAATACCGGCAGCAATGTCCAGATCAGAAGTCCTGTAAGTCCTTTATAACTTCTTCCTCTGTAGGTGTACAGTACCGCAGCATACGCAGGAACATACAGCCAGATCATTCCAAAGGTCGGAATCATCACCGGCCCGACCCGCAGGCCATAGATTCTCCCATATACCTGTACTCCCGTAACCAGTGACAGCAGAATAAAAAGGAGAATTCCACCTGCAATCTGTCTGCTCCATTTACCAAGAACACTGTAATCAATCCGGCAGACCAGAATCATCAGCAAAAATCCGGTCACGGTATATTTCACCTGCTGATGAAACCAGTACTCCATTCCATTTATGGAATTATCTCCTGCGAGGAATAGCATGGCTCCATAGAACACAAGACTCAACACACTGATCAGGCTGACCAGTACCAGCATCTCCACCGACATATGGGGCCGATGAATCCGGTCCAGCGCCACACCAGTTTCCACAGGATCGCCCATTTCCCGGACTGCAAGCTCCAACGCCTGTTCGTGATCCGTTCCTTCTTCTTCAAAGGCTTCGGCCTGATCAAGAATATGGTCTTTTAATTCTTCCGCAATGGAATCATGTATCTTGCTGCAGCGCACCTGTTCTGTCACTGTTCTGAGGTATTCATCCATTCTCATGTTTACACCTCCATCGCCAGAACATTGCCGACTGCTTTTGAATATTCCTTCCACTCCTCTTTTTTCTGCTCCAGATGCTTTCTGCCTTCCGGAGTAATCTGATAATATTTCCGGACTTTCCCCAGCACTTCCTGCTCATAGGAATTGAGGAACTGTTTTTCTTCCAGACCGTGAAGCAGTGGATACAGCGTTCCCGCTTTCAGCTCAAATACATTTTCTGAACGTTTCTTCAGCGTATCAATCATCTCATACCCATACATGTCTTTTTCTGAAAGCAGTCTCAATATCAGCATCCCCATACTTCCGGACACCAGACTTCTGTCAATTGCCATAATAGGATCCTCCTGTCATTATATAGTTTATCTATATATAGATTAACTATATAGTATATCGACAATCTATATATGTCAATTGTTTTTCATAAAAATTATCCTTCTGCCTGGATCTCCGGCTGAAAATCATCCGTATCCCCGCAGAAATAACCACCCAGATGGCTGCTGATATATTCCATTACCTTTTTTGCCTCTTCAAAATCATCCGGGCGAATCGTCACAGCATAGGCTGTATGAAGACTGCGATCTTTCATATAAGCTTCCATGGCTTCATCTTCTGAAGCACCGCCAAGGTTCTCCATATCCACGGAGCCTGCCTCCGGAAGTTCAATCTCCACTACCTCCGCTTCTTCCCAGTATTCTGCCTTCCAGCTCTTCTCCTCTGCGAAAAGCCCATAAATCTGAGCCGGTGTAATCTCATCTTCTGCCAGATACAGCCATTCTTTCGGCATCTGCGGACCTTTCGGCGCATTGTTCTTCACAGTCGGTTTTGCAGTTTTTTTCCCATATTTTTTTCCATATGTTGTATTCTTCACCGTTATTCTCCTCCAGTACTGTTATGCTTTCCAAGCTCCCAGAATGCCACTGCGCTGGCCGCCGCTACATTCAGGGAATCCACCCCATGTGACATGGGAATTTTTACAGTATAATCGCAGCCATCTATAGTCTCCGTGAGAAGTCCTTCTCCTTCTGTTCCCAGAATGATGGCCAGTTTTTCTTCCTTCTGAAGAACCGGGTCGTCAATATTCACGGTATCATTCCGAAGCGCCATGGCAACGTTTTTGAATCCCTGCTCTCTCAAGAATGCGATACCATCCTCCGGCCACAGCATCTGCTCATCCAGAAATGCCCATGGGATCTGAAAAACCGTTCCCATACTGACTCTGATTGCCCGGCGGTACAACGGATCACTGCAGTCAGGCGTTAAGAGAACCGCATCCATATTAAGAGCTGCCGCTGATCTGAAGATAGCTCCCACATTGGTAGGATTCACGACATTTTCCAAAATGGCAATTCTTCTTGCACCTGTACATACTTCCGCAGGTGTACGAAGCGGCGGTCGTCTCATGGCACACAGCATTCCCCTGGTCAGTTTGTAGCCGGTAATCTGAGTCAGCACATCAAACTCCGCCACATAGACCGGTACCTCGCCGCAGCGCGCAATCAGTTCCTTCGCCTCTGTCTCCACATGCTTTTTCTCCGCCAGAAATGAAAGCGGAATACAGCCTGCATCCAACGCCCGTTCGATCACTCTTGGACTCTCTGCAATAAAAATCCCATTCTCCGGCTCATGACGATTCAAAAGCTGTGTTTCCCGAAGTCTCGCATAGACATCCAGCTCCGGTGCAGAAAAATCGGTAATCTCTATAATCTGCGGCATATATACTCTCCTGTTCTTCATTCACTGATATTCCCAGTATAGCATACCTGCCGCAGAATCGCTACTTTGCTTTATTTTCTTCTGCGTCTCCAGTCATAAACCGCAACTCCGATGCCAAAACTTGCCATAGATACGCAGACAAGCGCCAGCAACAGTATGGGAAATACAGCATCACCGGTATGTGCCGATTCGATCTGCTCCGGTGTACTGACCGGAATTTCCTGCTCAGTTTTTCCGTCAGAATGTTTCGTCCCTGGTTTCTGCTCAGATTTCGACTCTTCCGGCTGTTCTTCCGGCTGCGCTTGCTCAGATTCCGGTAATAACTCATTAATCAGCACAAAGACCTGCTTTTCCCCTGTGTCCTTCACTACAATTTCCATTGGTTCCGCGATCTCATATCCATCCGGAGCAGAACGTTCTTTCAGAATATAGTGGCCAATCGGTAGCTTTTCCATATAAAAGCTTTCTTCCACATGCGTAATAAACGATACCGCCTCGCTTCCATCTTCCCGAAGCAGTACAAGCTCTGCGCCTGCCAGAAACGTCTTTCCGTCACTTTCTGTCTTTCTTATTTCCACCCGGGTAATATCATCTTCCATAATAATCTGATGTGCATCCAGATCCTTCCAGTACGTGATGCCACCTGCAGTTTTCTGAATCTGCACCGTCCACTCCTGAAGCCATTCTCCATCCCCGTCTGTCTTCTGTATCAGCCGGAATGGAATTTCCTCTGCTGTCACATAACCATCTGTCGGACGTATTTCTCTTAAAAGATATATGTGTTCCTGCTCACCGGTCAGTTTTAGTCCCCGGATCTCGTGCAGTTTCTTATCTGAGATCCAGGCATCCACTATTTTTCCTGTTTCTTTTTCGATAACCGCAAGCTCTGATCCTTCCAGTTCTTCCCCATTCGTCAGATCTCGTTTGCTCACAGACACGGAAGTCTGTGTATTTCTTACTTCCTGACGGAATACAAGCACTTCTTCCCCATCCTGCCCGGTATAAGAAGCATCGAAATGATACCGTTCCGGATTCTGAAGATATCCGCTTGCCGGACAGAGTTCCTCCACATAATAATATCCGCAGGGCAGATCTGCCTCAAAAAGAACCTGACCGTCAGAGTCACTGATCACTGTTTCCAGAAGCTGATCTTTTGGGATCATCGGTTCTTCATACGGTGTCACCACCCGTTCTCCGCTGATCACATAACCATACAGATCTTCCTCAGCAAAAAGTCCGAAAACCGCACCTTCTACCGGCAGATTTTTATCACTGTATTTTACAAGTTTGATGGACACCTTCTGCCGTTCATTGATATATGGCGTGTCTTCCGCCCAGACAACCGGCACTTCCTGTCCTTCATAGACAAGTACCACGTCTTTCACCTCCGGATTTAAAAGAAAACTTCCATCACCGGCTTTCACTTCCCGGATATAATAACTTCCAAGCGGCAGATTTTTCACCGATGCGATTCCCGTCCTGTCTGTCTTGACAGTCTCTATCTTCACATCTTTTTTAAGTTTCAATGTCTCGCCCTCGCTGTTGGTCCATTCTGCATAACGTCCGGTTCCATCCGGTGTAAAAATATCATCCCGTACAAATACATCAAACTGTGCCTGCTCCACACGGCCAAACAGATACTGAAAAATCATCTTCAGCAGGTTCTGACGGATTCCGGTAAAAAATTCTCCCTCTTTGGTCACAGAGAAGCTTCCCACCGTCCGCTGGTTCTTCAAATTGTGCTCTGCAACGAGGTTATCATTTTCCACCAGAAAACGGACTTCTTCCGTGGCCGGATTCAGTTCCCGGTTTGCCTCTTTGGTTTCCTCCGAAGAAGCCTCATATCCCACATAGTTTTCCGGTGCCAGTGTCTCACGAAGTACATACTGTTTTCCGACCTCCAGTTTCTCAATCAGATGTCCTTCTTTCGTAAGCAGCGTCTCACCTTCCGGCAGTTCTTCCGGTGAGGCAAGCTCCATATAATATCCGTCTTTCTCATAGAAATAATGCAGTTCTTCCCCGGCTGCCTTTGACACCCAGCTGGCAGACGGTTTCTCCGCCAGCATCCAGGAACCATCTGCCTGCTTCCGAAGATTTCCGTGTTCATCCACAAGAATTTCCCAGATTTCCAGATAAGCACCTGGAATAGTCACGCCAGAGACGATATCTGATTTGACAAAGATATGCTTTGTCTTCTGATTTTCATATCGGATATTTGTGTGATCCTGTATCTCCACTTCCTGGGAGCCAGACTCTCCTTCATAAGAAGCATCCACTTCCACCATCTGATCCGTGGTAGTATAACCTGTCGGCGCCTCCAGCTCCCGAATGTAATACTGGCCAAGCGGCAGGTCTTCCGTAAATACCGCCCGGCCTTCTTCATCCGTCACAGCCGTAGCAATCAGCGTATTCGCCGGAATCAGAAGCCTTCCCTCATCCTGATTGACATAATGAAAGACAGTCTGGACATGACGGTAATCTGGCACGGTTTTATCCGGATTTTCCTTAATATAACTGTAAATATCCGCCCGGTTGTACAGGCCGTAGACTGCTCCTGCCAAAGGCTCTTTCGTCTCCACATCTGTCTTCTCCACTCCCATGCGGATCTTCTGACGTGCATTGACATAATCGCTGCTCACCCACTCAAAGTTCACAGTCTGCTCCTGTGGGGTAATGGAGAAATACTGTACTTCTGGATTCAGAACAAATCCATCGCCTGCAGTCACTTCCCGGATATAGTAAGAACCAATATAGAGATCTGCAAGATAAGCATAACCTGTTCTGTCTGTAGTCAGGGTCGCAATCTTCTCATCCTGATGCCATACAAGGTAAGCATCCGTATCTACCCCATATTCTTCCAAAAGTCTGCGGTCCAGTTCCTGGGTATAGATGTCTTCCGCTGCATACACCTCAAACACGGCTCCCTCAATGGGGGCATCCTGATATTCAAATACCTGATCTCTGACCTCATACTCTGCTGCATTCCAGATTCGGCGAAAATGAGATGTGCTGATCTTCTCTTTCAACGCAGTTCCTTCCCTGTCTGAAGCCCCATACAGCTTTTCACCGTGTTTGATCAGTTCCAGAATTCCTTTCTGTTCCTGATTATCCTGGCAGACTGTGCAGATCAGATTTCCATACTGATCCATCAGTGTATAGCGGTTATTTCCCATCTGTCCATCCGGATAAACCGTTGCATTGTCAATCACAAAACGGATGGATCTCTTTTCCGCTGTCTCAATTCGATAACTGAGCAGGCGATCTTCACTGGTATCAGCCAATCGCTGCTCAGCTCCGTTCTGTACATAGCCTTCCGGTGCAGTCAGTTCTGTCAGTTCATAGGAACCGGTCGGCAGTTTTGCCGGAATTGTGAGATAGCAGTCCACAATTTTCCCCTGCGCATTCTTGAGCAGCGTCGGAGTAAACGGACAGTCAACTGTCCCATACTTTTTACGGGATGCCGGTTCGTAATACCAGATATAACCATCTCTATCCTGTTTCCAGCCATTTTTCAGAAGCAGCTCATATTCTCTCTGATCCAGTGTGGCTTTTATTCGATAAGAAGCCCCCTCCTTCAACACGGTCCCCTTCACCATCTCTTCCGGAGTCAGAAGCGTTCCATCCGGTGCCATGAAGTCTGTATCTGTCTTTACCAGCCGGATATAGGTCTCTGTCCTGTTATTGGAAATATATCTGGTTTCCTGCGGAATACGTCCTTCCACTGCATTTGCCCGATATACTCCCGTGTCTTTGTAAATAGACGCATTTTGATGGTCTCCGAAGCGGATATCTCTTGCCTCACTGAAGACTTCTTTCATCACCTGTCTCGTACTGTCTGTATAGCAGACACCGCCGTCGTCTGTAATCCGTACAAAAAATGGCCGTGCCATCTCATGATTTTCGGGTGTCGTAGTCTCTACAACCACATATGTGCCAAATGGCAGTTCCGGCGAAACAAGTGCCCCTTTTTCATCAGTAAACATCTCTTTTACCAGGTATTCATTCGCGTTTCCACCTGACACGCTGGCAAGCCATCTCCGATCGCCTTCCGTCCAGGTCTCCATACTTCTCTTATAAACCGTTGCCGCACGCTCACCGGTAAAATCATAATCATAAAATTGTCGGATATCATCTGCCGACCAGGTCTTTCCGTTTTCCGGCTGTAGATGCCTGTTTCTTACCCCTGCAAGTTCCGAGACCAGATATACCGTAAATCCTGCATTTTTCACCGGAATCAGTTCGGTCTGGTACTGATTGTCCGACGTCTTTATGAGCGAAAATGCTTTCTTCTGCACATAATCACCGGTATAGATCTTCTCATGCCCGGAATCCGCATCATCCATCGTCAGAGTATTACGGTCTGAACGGGCTGTCTCATCACGAAGAATCACTCTCTGTGTCTCATCATCCCAGGTAAAAGTCAGAAAATACGTGGTCTCATCCAGCATATATCCCTCACTGGCTTTCACTTCTTTCAGTGTATATTTGCCAAGTTCAATCTGATCAAAAGAAAACATCCCATTCTTTCCGATGATTCCGGTTCTGACCAGATCACCTTTCCGGTAAATGACTCCTGTATGCCCGTCTGCATGAATGATATCTTCGGCTGCCCGCAGTTCATAGACAGCGCCTTCCAGTGCAGCATCTCCCTGCACCTGCATGCTCTCGGATTCCGTATCATATTTCTGAACGGTCACTTTTCCTTTCGTGCGTTCATTGATGATCGTTCCATGCTCCCCTGCCGACGCCGTCAGCGTCTTCAGATTGCAGTATTCCTCCTGCTCCCCTTCTTCTGTCCGGGAACCGGTGATCTCAAAATAGTAGACGGTCTTTCCTTGTGCATCATCATCTGTCCAGCCGGCCGGATGTCCGGTAATCAGTTCTGACAGTCGATCCTTCCATGCTCCGAAATATCCTTTCCGCGCCTGCTTTTCCACCAGATAAAATTTTCCCCGATTCTGTTCATTCCAGTAGATCCAGTCACTTAAATAAGTGCCGTCCACCTGTTCTTTTACGGAAATATCCTTTGGCTGATAACCGGTGGTCTCCTCATAGTCCTTCGTCAGCCGGTTGTATCGCAGAATCCGGAATACGACTTCCGACAATTTCTTTCCGGTATCCTCATCTCTTTTATCTGCCCGAATTTTGATTTTCCACGGTTCATTATAAGCCTTCAGATCTGCCGGAGCGTCAGAAGCCGCCGGATATGTTCCTGCCTGATTGTATGCATTGCCTTCCGTCAGCATGATCGTCTGTTCTCCTGTAATCTGAATGAAAAACCGGTTGGTCTTCCGGTCAATGGTATAACCATAGGGAGACCGGGTCTCCAGAATCATAAACCGTCCTTCATTAGATGGATTGTAATACAACGGACCCACTTCATAAGTTCCATCTTCCCTGTCTGTCATAAGCTTCCGATCCTCATAATGATACGGTTCATAAGAGCCTGTCTCTTTCTGATATTCATAAACAGAAAACTCCGCATCCGCCAGGGACGCGTCGCTCTGTCCGGTTACAGAATCGTGCTTGGTCACACGAATCCATGCTTCCCACGGTTTATTGTAGAAATCATGCTCCTTACTTTTTTTATTCTTTACAGTCACCTCCCAGCTATTTTCCGGATTATTGCAGTATCCATAGGGAGATGCCGTCTCTTCTGCCGTAAATTTCTTTTTCCAGCTATCTTTCCAGTCATCCAGCTCATCCTGCACCTTTTTATCCGCTTCTTCTCTGGACGCTTTTTTTGCTTCCTCCTTACTGTGATAGTAGCCTTTGCTGTCTGCATCTGCCCTCTGCTCTGCGTCCAGCGAATCCCAGTCTTTTACATATGTATAGGTGGAACCTTCCGCACTTGCTTTATGAGTCTCTTCTTCCGTATGTGTGACCATTCCATCTGTGCCGGTTCCATAGGTTTTCCCGTTGATCCGGATCTGAGCGCCTGCCAGCACCTCATTTGTCAAACCATCATACTTGGTCACAGTCACCTGCGCCTGTACTGTCACACTGTCAGATACACTGGCTGAAGTGCTGCCTGTCTCATATTCACGGCTTTCTTCTCCGCCTCCGGTCTCTCCGCCAGTTTCTCCGCCGCTGCTGCCTCCGTCGGAATAAATGTAAGTCTTGGGTAATGTTGAGGTCGATACGACCTGTGAATTAGAATTATCAGAATGGAAAATATAGTAGCTGTGTGTCCGATTCTGTGCACCGGAATAAATATTCCACACCAGTGTCGTGTATCGGTCCAGATCATCCCCATCCATGCCGGATGTGTTTAACATTGCTGCCGCACGTTCTGTCACTGCACTTTTAGAATATCCTGCAGATTTTTGATAAAGCCACAATGCAACCTGTGCACACACATAATTTACGCCTCCCAGTCTTCCATAAGAGTATGTAATAAAACCAATACCGTCGTCTCCTTTTTCATAGGTGCCGGTATCTGCTTTATAGAGATAAGTACTCCTGGCCGATTTTCCCATACTCAGGCACATGGCCGGCTGCTCACCAAGTGTCAACTTGTAGATCGTCCCATGACTGGTACCGGAATATCCGGTAGCCGATACGGACATCTTGCTCACCTGATCCCCGTTGGCAGGTGTATAAAGCATCTCATTGACTGGTGCGATTTTTTCTGTCAGTTCTGCCAGCACCTGCAGCTTCTCCGATGGTGCTTCCTCCTCTTCCAGATACTGCAGATAAAGATCACTCTCTTCCCCTGCACAGGCTCCCATCCAGAATTCATAGAGATCATCATAGCCCATTCCACAGTTTTCCAGCCGGTACAGATCATCAAGTGACAGTCCTTCATAAATCGTTCCTGCAAAATAATCCTCCGGACTGACTCCAGATTCCAGCACTTGCGTGCTCTCTTCCAGACTCTCGTCAATATAAATCTCTTTCGAGAAATCCACAATGCAGCCTTTTAAAAACTCTGCCAGATCCCGTTCATAATCATAGAGATTTTCCCACCAGGCCTCATCAAGCGCATAAAGATCTTCATAACCATTTGGAAGATATTGATCTCTCCAGACTGCCACGCTGGCCGCATCTCCTTCCTGAAAATGATACTGGCCGTCGTCCGGCTGCTCCGATTCTGCCTCCTCCGGTTCCAATTCCTCTGGTTCTGATTCCTCTGGTTCCGATTCCTCTGGTTCTGATTCCTCTGGTTCTGATTCCTCTGGTTCTGATTCCTCCGGTTCCGATTCCTCTGGTTCTGATTCCTCCGATTCTGGCTCAGGTGTCTCCTCTGATCCCTCGCCAGATTCATTTTCTGTCGAAGTGTTCTCATCCTCTCCAGATTCTTCTATCTCCGTACCCGGTGTTTCCACCTCTCCCTCTTCCGGAATTGTTATTATTTCTTCATCCGATGCTTCATCACTTATTTCCTGCAATTCTTCCAGCACCTGCTCTTCCGCAGCATACCCTCCCATTGGTACACTTCCCGCAAAAATGGCAACACTAAGAAGAAGCGCGCCTGCTCTCCGTCTGATCTCTTTCCACTTCATAAACAAACTTTCTCCTTATTTCTTAATCCCCTTCGTCTGTTTTCTGCAAATTTTTACAAGGGTATCTCCCCCTTTCGAGATGCCGTATTCATTTTCATGTAATGGGAATAGAATGCTGCAGCGAGAATACTGCCTCACCGGGGAACCCCCGTCGACTATTCATTGACAATTGATTCTTTTTCATTATACTCTGCGTATTACCCATTGTCAACAAAAACCGCCATATCTGAATTGATATGACGGTTTTCTTTAAAACACAGTCTTCACAAACCATGTAATGATTCCCACAACCAGCAAAATCGGCAGTGCAATATACATAAGTCCTGCCATCACTAGTCCTATAAGAATCAGCGGAAAAAATACGAGGGTAAACAGAATTTTCGTAACTCCCCATGTCATTTTCACCGCAAAAAAGATCAGTTTTCCAAAAACTGCAATCATTAATAGAAGAAAAATAAGTGTCCACATACGAACTTCCTCCTGCCTTTGTGTCTTATGCCTGTACGTTCACTCTTTGTTCGATGCAGTCATCTACCGGATTCACATGTACCATACAATGTTTCACGTCTGCAAAGTCCTGTTCAATCTTATGGTGAACTTTTTCTGCAATATCGTGAGCTTCATTTAATGACAGGTTTCCATCTGTAGCAATCTCAATATCCACATATACTTTGGAACCAAAGAGACGTGTCTGGAGAAGATCAACTCGCTTCACTCCATCCACATTAAGAATCGTCTCTCTCATCTTTTCTTCTGTATGCTCATCGCAGGAATGGTCCACCATTTTATCAATGGCATCCCTGAAAATGTCCACAGATGCTTTTGCGATCAGGACACAGATCACTACACTGGCCAGCGGATCGAGAATCGGAAATCCCATCCGTGCTCCGAGGATACCGATAAATGCGCCGACAGAAGACATTGCATCTGAACGATGATGCCATGCATCTGCCATCAACGCTCCGGAATTAATTTTTCTGGCTGCTCCACGAGTATACCAGAACATCCACTCTTTGACAACGACAGATATCACTGCTGCTGCCAGAGCCAGCATACCCGGAATGGCAATGGCTGCGCCGGATGTACTTTTCATAATATTTTCCACGCCGCTCAAACCGATTCCAAGGCCGGTAGCAAGCAGCAGGCCGGAGAGAATAATAGATGATACGCATTCCATTCTCTCATGTCCATACTGGTGCTCCTGGTCCGATTTTTTACCGGACAGTTTCACACCCACAATTACGATCAGGGTACTCCCCACATCTGATGCTGAATGTACCGCATCGGAAATCATGGCTCCTGAATGCGCCACAATACCGGCGATCAATTTGAGGACCGAGAGAATCAGATTAACCAAAATACTGATTCCCGATACTTTCATGGCAATTTTGTTTTCTTCTGACATTGTTTGTTTTGCTTCATTATTTACCGTGTGTTCCATAACTAGGACCTCCTTAATACACATTCAGGTAAGAGTATTCCCGCCAAAGACAGAAAAAGACATACCTGCGGAACATACACTGTCCCACAGATATGTCTCTGATTCGCTCATATCTGCTGCCGCATCTGCGGCCCGGCCCCACGCCTCTTTCGGCATCGCCTGCTCAGTTTGTACTGTTGATCTCGCATCCTCGTTCGAATGTAATGCAGTGCAAAGAGAATTTCTTTATGATTTTTAGATCATATACTACAGGTTATGCGTTAGTCAAGAGAAACATGATAATTTTTCTCAATTATTTTCAATTTTTATCTGACACATCTGCATGGTGGTCAAAGCAGCCTCATGGCTTGCAGGAGTCACACCCGCACAGCAGGATGCAATGACTTTTACCTGGATTTCCGGTAAATATGCCTTGATGAGAAGTGCATTGGATACGACACAGATATCGGTGCAGAGACCGACAAGCGTTACCTCAATTTCCTCTTTTGCTGCGATGGCTTCGAGCTCTTCTGCCAGCGTTCTGGAACCAAATGTCGGCTTATCGATCACTTTCGCATCTCCCAGTGCTGCCACCACTTTCTCATTGAGCTCCCATCCCGGAGTGTTTTTTACACAGTGAACAACTGGAAGATTTCTTCCCTCCTGAGTCTCCAGATAATTTTCCGGATGTGTATCTCTCGTTGCAAAAATGTCCTTCGGATCATAAGTACCGATAACCTTTACCACATTGTCGACGATGGCTTCTGCTTCTTTCGTCCCCAATGAACCATCGATGAAATCATTCTGCATATCTACAACTACCAGCAGTCTTCTCATATCGCTTCCTCCTGTCCGCCCTCTTTCAGCGAAAAATAAAGTCTTTCATATCCGAGCATCCGACACAGTCTGGTCAGATACGGCTGCTCAATTCGTGCTTTTTCAAGCACTTCCTTCTGAGCAAATACTTCCTCTCTCGTGCCATCTGCCAGCACTTCTCCATGAGCCATGACAATCACCCGTTCAAAGCTCTCCGCCACAAAATCCATATCGTGCAGAATTGCCAGCACGGTTTTTCCTTCTTTTCTGAGAGACTGGATAATATTCCGGATAACGTTCCTTCCTTCCCAGTCCTGAGCAATGGTCGGCTCGTCCAGAATCAGCACCTTCGTATTCATAGCAAGTACGGATGCGATTGCCACCAGTTTCCGTTCGGATAATTCCAGGTCATATGGATTTTCCTTCGCCAGATGTTGCAGACCTACCGTTTTCAGCGCAGCAAGTGATTTCTGCTCCGCCTCTTCCCTGCTCATTCCGATATTCAGAGGACCAAACATTACCTCATCCATCACATGATATTTAAAAATCTGATCATCCGGATTCTGGAACACATAACCGACTTCGCCCGCCAGCATCGCCACTGTTTTACCGGAAATATCCTCTCCGCCATAATAGATGCTGCCGCTCACCGGCTTTAATAAGCCCTTCAGAAGTTTTACCAGCGTCGTCTTTCCTGCACCGTTCTGTCCGATAATAGCAGTAGAACGGTCGTCCAGCACCAGATTTACATCTTTTAGAACCGGTATCTGTTCCAGATATTGAAAACCAAGATGGTCAATCCGGAACACTTCTTTCCCTGCATCCTTATCGGAAACACCTGTCGTAGAATCCGCCAGAAACTTCTGAAATGTTTCCTCATCCGGAAATTCATTTTTCCGTTCCAGCGTATCTTTTAAGGACGCTGGATAGCATCCGTTTTCCTTACGAATCCCCAGAAGTCTACAAACTCTCGTGTAAGCAGGCGGATTCACACCATATTCTTTCAGATCATCTCTGGAAAAAATCCGATCCGGCGTATCAAATGCAATCTGCTTTCCTTCATGCAGCAGCAGAATCTTGTCACAGTACTCTGCCAACTTTTCCAGCTTCTGCTCCACCATGATGATCGTGATACCTGATTTTGCCAGTTTGTCAACAGAGGCAAATACTTCCTCACTTCCGGCGGGATCAAGCTGGGACGTCGGTTCATCCAGAATGATAACCTCCGGCTTCATGGCAAGGATTCCCGCCAACGCTACTCTCTGCATCTGCCCGCCGGACAGATCAAAGGGATTCCGGTCCCGGTATGCGCTGATATCCAGAAGCTCCAGCGCCTCATTCACACGCTGTATCATCTCTTCTTTCGGCACTCCAAAATTCTGCAGGCCGAACGCGATCTCCTCAAATACCGTCTCTTTTGCCCCCGAAAGCTGATTAAAGGGATTCTGGAACACAAGACCGGCGGTTCTGCACAGCCTGGATACAGGTGTCTTAGAAGCCTCCTGATCACCAATCATAATCGTTCCGCCATAAGCTCCTTTGAAAAACTGCGGCACCAGCCCGCTGAACGCCTGGCAGAGCGTACTTTTTCCGGCTCCATTTTTACCTGCAATACCAATAAAGGAACCTTTCTCGATCTCAAAATTAAGATCATCAAGCGCCAGCTTCTTTGTATTCGGATAACGGTATTTCAGATGTTCTGCTTTTATGTACGTCATAATACTATCCTCACCACAACAGAAGCCACGATCAGAACCAACATTCCCACACAGAGGATTCTGTCCAGTGCCTTCATCTTGTCTTCTCTGAGATAACTTTTCTTCTCTCCTGCTTCAAATCCGCGGATTTCCAGCGCGATGGCGCGCTCTCTGGTGTTGATCAGCGAACTCATAACCACCGGGGAGATCAACGGCAAAAATGATTTTGCACGGGCAATCAGAGAACCTTCTGTCTCAAGGCCACGGCTTCTCTGTGCATCCATAATTGTATTCATGGCTCCGCTCATCTGCGGCACGATCTGAAATACAGAACTGATCACATAGCCGATCTTCGGAGAGAAACCGATCCGTTCCAGATCTTCCACCAGTTCTACAGGTTTTGTCGTCAGGACAAATACAGCAAATGCCAGCAGCATATTCAATACATTGAAACTGATCCGAAGTGCATACATCATTCCTTCACGATAAAATTTCAGTGGACCTGCCACAAACAGAACCGTCGCATTTTCATGATTAAATAACCCGTGTATCAGAAAGATCGTAATCAGAATTGTAAAAGAAAACGCAATCAGTGGAAAAACCTTGCGAATGATTTTTCCACTGATCAGTATTACAAGACTGATTCCGATGAAGATTCCGAATGCCAGCAGATTTCCTGAGATCAGGGAAACGCTGATCGCTGTGAGAATATAACACAGCTTGGTAAACGGGTGCATTCTGGTAAGCCATGTGTCTTTGTCCACATAAAGGCTGATACTTTTCATCTGAACCACTCCATCTTTATCTGATTAATTAGTCAAGGCTCTCGATATCGTCATTTACATCATAGAGAGCTGTCAGTTTCTTCGGAAGTCCTTTCAGAATCGCGAATACAATCAGGATAGTAATGATCTTATCCGGTACATCCACAACAACCTCATCGAGAAGAGAACCAATGGCTACTGGCATATTGGCTGCCTGTGTTGCTGCAAACAGTGCATCTCCCCAGACATTTCCGGTAGTACCGCCCCAGAACAGAACATTAAGCGGAGTAGAAACGCAGACTGCAACGAGACCTGCTACGACTGCGGTCAGAAGAGCACCGCTCAATTTTTCCATCTTTCCAAGACGAGCCATAATACCAACTGCAAGACCAATACCCAGGCTGGTCAGTGCGTAAACCAAAGTAATGGAATCACCGGTGGTAAATCCGTAGATCAGGTTGTTGGCCGCACCGCAGATCGCACCGATGATCGGTCCGCCCAGCGCACCGCCGATACAGGTTCCAATAGCATCCAGCCAGAGCGGCAGCTTCAGTACAGAAGCAAACAGTTTTCCGAGGTAGTTGATACCGATACATGCCGGAATCAGTACCAGACTTGCAGTATCCAGTTTTGTTTTAAATACGTTATTCATAACACAGATCCTTTCTCTCCAAAAAAGGAGCATTATCTCTTTTATATTCAGCGGTCATCCGCCTGAGATACCATGTAAAGTGCTTCCAGGGCGGTGTGAATCTCATTCCATTCGCCCCGCATAGTCTTCGAAGCACCATCAGTGTAACTGTTGATGTTGTCTTCCAGGTTATCTTTATACTCCACTACCGTATTGAGAATGGACGCAGTATGAAGTCCTCTGAGTCTTCCGATCGTATAGAGCGCGGCAGTCTCCATATCCGCACCAAGCACACCTTTCGACGCCCAGTAAGCATCAATCTCATCCTCTCGGTCTGTATAAAAGCTGTCATGGCTTCTTCCAAGTCCCACATGATGTGGAATTGCTTCTTTCTCCGCCACTTTCACGCAGGCATTCAGAAGTTCATAATCAGGAACCGCCGGATAAATTAATTCTATGTAAGTCTTCGAAGTTCCTTCATCTCTCACTGTCCCCTGCACCATGATCAGATCACCAAGATGAATATTTGTCTGCAGAGCCCCACAGCTTCCGATCCGGATCGCATGGGTGACACCAATTCTTGACAATTCTTCCACCGCGATACCCGTAGACGGTCCACCGATTCCTGTCGATACAGCCAGAACCGGGAGTCCTTTATAAAGTCCTCTGATGCTTTTGTACTCCCTGTTATATGCCAGTGGCTGCACCTCTTCCAGCTGCTCCGCAATCCGATCCACCCGTGCCGGGTCTCCCGGGAGAATGGCATATTTGATGTTCAGCTCATCTGAAAGCTTCAGATGCGGCATATTTTCCATTATGATTCCCTCTTTCTTATATTTGACCTTTAAAATAACACTTTACAGCTGTCTTGTCAACCTCATTGACAGCCTGAAAGAAATGCTCCGATCTCTTTCATGTCTTCAGAAATCAGTACCTTCTCAAAATCTTCCGGCTCTGCAAATCCGGCTTTTTCCATACCCTCCAGCACATTTTTCAACGGCTGGTAGAATCCGTTCATATCAAATAATACACAGGGTGCGTCGGTAAGGTGAAGCCTTGCCAGGGAAATCACATCTGAGATTTCATCAAGGGTTCCTGGTCCGCCCGGCAGTGCCACAAAGGCATCTGCCAGTGCGATCATCTTCGCTTTCCGCTCCGCCATATCTTTGGTCTCAATATACTCAGTCAGTCCCGGATGACGCCGCTTCTGAATGGATTCCACTGCCGGAAGCACACCGATGACCTTTCCGCCGTTCTCCAGCACCGCATTAGAAACTGCTCCCATCAGGCCTCCCTGGGCGCCACCATAGATGAGCACATGCCCCTGCTCTGCCATCCATCTGCCAAACAAAGCTGCCTTCTCCGTATAGATCTCCTGATTTCCAGATACCGAACCACAATAGACTGCTATATGCATTGGACTCTACCTCCTTTTCCTTTACTCTTCTGCCCGGACCGCCCAGCGCATCTTTGTGGAACGGGCTCTCGGATTTCGTACGCATTCTTCCGCTGTCGGCCGGACTACATCCTTGGAATAAGAAGAATAGATGCCTGCCCGGCAGCCTTCTTTCAACGCTGCCTTCACCAGCTTGTCCTCACCGGAATGAAATGTCAGAATAGCTGCCCGTCCGCCCGGACGAAGTGCCCCCGGAAGCTTCTCCATAAATTCATACAGCACTTCAAACTCCTGGTTGACATCAATCCGAAGTGCCTGGAACACTCTCTGGCAAGTCTTTTTGACCGTCTCCTTTTTCTCCTTCTCCGGCAGAAAATCCAACGTCTTTTCAATGATACTGCGAAGTTTGGTAGTCGTATCCACCCGGTTTCCACGGCGGATCTCATCCGTAATGGCCTTTGCCAGTTCCTCGCAATAAGGCTCATCGGAGTTTTCATAGAGCATTCCCGCCAGCTCGTCACGGCCTATGGTATCCAGCCGCTCCGCCGCGCTGATGCCTTTCTGCTGATTCAGCCGAAGATCCAGGGGTCCGTCCACTTTAAAGGAAAAACCTCTCTTCGGATTATCAATCTGCATGGAAGAAACTCCAAGATCCGCCAGAATAAAGTCAAAACCACCTGCTTCTTTTGCAATCTCATCAATGGTGCAGAAATTCTGAAGCTTAATGGTCAGCATGTCTTCTCCAAAACCCTGCTCTTCCAGACGCTTCTTCGTCTTTGCCGATTCCTCCGGATCCACATCCGTGGCATACATATGTCCCTGTCCCTTCAGACACTGAAGCATGGCTTTCGTGTGTCCTCCATAACCAAGGGTTGCATCAAATCCCGTCTCTCCCGGCTGGATTTTCAGAAAATCCAGGATCTCATCCACCATAATGGAAATGTGCATGCCCGCCGGTGTATTTCCTTTCTTCATCACATGCTGCACCGTGTCCTGATACTTCTCCGGCTGCAGCTCCTTGTATTTTTCCTCGAATTTCTTCGGGTATTTGCCTTTATAACGTACTCTCCGCTTGTGCGGTGTCTGTTGTTCCTGATCCATATATGTCCCTCCATCTATTTATCTAGGTCTATTATACGGAAACTTCCGTATTACCGCAAGGAAACGCCTCTTCAAGCATAGACAAATACGAAGTTCTCGTCGTATCCTGCATCGTATAACCAAGTTTTACAAGCAAAGTTTCGATTTCACTTAATGCTGCGGCGCGCTTCGTCTCGTCTTCCACAATAATCTCCAGTTCCAGGAAATCCCCCAGTCCCGTTACCTGATCCACACAAGCGGTCATCTGCTCTCTATGAAAATACTGCCGCAGCTTCTCCACTGGCGTTGTGGGATAGAATCCAATGCTTTTCAGTAGTTCCACTCCCGTCTCCCCATCAGAAATCTCCAATTCCACTTCTTTTCGCGTCATAGAACAAGTGTCCAGTTTCTTTCCCTTATAGGTCAGATATGCCGCCTGTTTCCCTGTGTCTTCTTCCTCCACACAACGTACCCTCAAGGCTTCATCGCAGGCTTTCATATTACGATGCTCTGATGTAAAATAAAGGTCCGATTCCCACACGGTTTTCCCCGCTGTAAAATACTGGTCTTTAAGCTTCTTTATAAATTTTCCACTATCCTCAATTTTCAGCTTAATCTCTACCTCAATGGCCATGTCCCATCCCCCACTTTGTGTTTTTCTTATTATATTATAAAACTGAAAAAAAGGACATTCCCCGGATGAAAAATCTAGGGAACACCCTTTTCTTAAAACACACTAATTTTCTTTACGTTTTCTTGCAATTATCATACCAATTCCGGCTGCACTTAAAGCTGCCAGAAGAAGCATCCATTCTATCGGAGCGGTATCTCCGGTCGGTGCGCTTTGTGCCTGTACCAGCTGAGATACTTCCGGTGCTGCGACGGCAGTTGCTTCCTGCTGTGCACTTCCTGATCTGTGTTTCTTCTTAGATCCGGATGTGCTGACCGCCGTATCCTTCCATGCGATTGCATAATCGGAGAACCGGTCTGTCTCAAAAGTGATAATGCCGTCGGCGAAGGTGCCCGGAAGACTTGTCACTTCGCCGTCATGATTTCTGAGAACCATGTACTCCCGTTTCACCTTACGGTCTGTGTTGAGAAGGTCATTGCTCAGCCGGAAAGAAATTTTGATCGGAGCTTTGATCTCGTGAATCTCGCTCTCCTTCTCTCCGTTCACACTCTTGGTAAATGTAATGTTCAGATACCGCCCGATGGTAAATTCACCGGCTGTCTTCTCCATAGCCGCCCTGGTCTCTGCGCTGACCGTTGCTTCCGCATGCTCTACATTCAGTGTCAGTTCAATAGTAGCGCCTTCTTCAATCAGAACAATCTCATCTGCCGTCAGATTGCCTCCCTGAATCAGCATTTTGATCAACGTTTTTTTATCAGAAGCAAGAGACATCTCCGGTGCATCCTGCCCTGCAGATACGGAGACTTTCAAAGTTCCCTCTCCAATCTTCACATCTCCGTTTCCGGTAGATACCATCTGCTCTTCTGCCGGTACTACCACATAGGTCTTCTGAACCTTACCGGTATAATTATTCTTTCCTTCGATGGTCAGCGTATAGCTTCCTGCTGCGGCTGCCTGATTTCCGGTAACCTCATAATCCTTTGCGGTAAGCTCTGTTCCATCCAGCATAACTTTTTCTACTGCCTGAGTCTGGCTCTTTCCGTTTGCCACCAGCGCTGCACCAAGTGTCACATCTGCTTTTGCCAGATTCTTCTGCAAGATCTTTGCACTCACAGAAGCCTTTGTCTCTGCCAGCTGATAATTCTCTGCATCCGCACCTGCCAGTGCAATGACGCTTCCGGTAATGGTGTCGGCATCTTTTACTTCCGCGCTGTTATAAGCGTATGCGTCCGCTGTCGCAGTCACCTTATCGCCATCTTCCACGCCTTTCAGAAGAACCGTCAATTTCTGTGCTTCCAGTACCTTTGTGGTGCCATCATAGGTCTTCGTCAGGGTGCCGTTCAGTGATGCGGTAATGGTCTTTTTCGCAATGGTATAGGTCGGCTGACCGGATGCGATTCCTTCATAATCGCCATTTTCCCCCGCCGTTACCACTACCTTATAGGTGCCTGCCTTTGTGGGTGCTGCCACTGCAGTTCCATCCTGCTCATAGCTTACCACATACTGATCCGCCGTCAGAGCTGTACCGTTCATGGATACTTCCACATCCGGTGTCTGCACCGTTCCATTGTAAATCTTATCCGCATTCTTTAATGTCACCACAGCATTGGCAAATGGTTTCTTGCGGGTCTTCACATTAAAAACATCTGATATTTCTGATATATGTCCGGCATTATCCTTTGCAGTTACGGTAAATACATATTCCGTATCACTGTTCAGATACGTCAGGTCAAATACGCCATCCTCACTCGTCTGTGGAGGAATCTTCCCGGATGTTTCCAGCAGAGTATATTCCTGCACACCACTTGCCTCATCCGTTGCTGATGCCTGCAAGGTAACTGTGGTGTCGGTCGCTTCTTTTGAAATACTCAGAGTCGGTTTTGTTGGCGCCTGTGTATCCTGCCGAATGGTTACCTTTACTGTCGCACCATTCCAGGCATTGTCAAGAGCAATAATGGAATATGTATGGACGCCCTCTTGAGCCGGAAAAGAAACCTCTTTTTCCACTGTCATATTGGATAAGCCGCGAAACAGTGTCTCCAAATCTCCATCATCCATCTTATAAGTCATCATATAAAGACCACTTCTCATATCCTGTGCATGAACATGAACCGTTTGTGCTGTCGTATGCCAGCCTTCCTCAAATGTATCCGTAACCTCCAGCTCCGGTTTCTCATCCTCCGCTGCCACTTTTTCAAAAGTGATTGGATTTCCGGCATTTCCGGCCTTGTCATAAGGTATGATCTTAATACTTCCTTTAAACTGTTTGCTAATAGTAAAGCTGGCCTTTCCTTCTGCATTCACCGATACGCTGCCAGAATCCTGGTTTGATCCCAGTGTTCCTGCACTGTCCGTGCTTGGTGTCAACTGATACTCAATATGATCCGGTCCGGAGGTTGCATCCTCAACAGACTGCGTTACCGTAATATTTTCTTTACTCAGATACCAGCCCACCCGCAAAGCTGCATCACTCAGATCTGTTTTTCCACCGGATGGTTGATCCGTATCAATCGGCACCTGAATGGTCTTGGCATCGGTGATAAAACCGCTGCTATCCTGACGTAAATAATAAGTGTTCTCACCATTTGTATCAGTTGTAAAATCTGCTGCATAAGTTCCCTCTAAAGTAGAAGAAATCGTATATCCAGCCGGTGCCTGTATGGTAACCGTACTTGTATACCAGCCATTCTGTCCTTTATTGGTCTCTGCCAGTGTCGCTGCCGCATCTGTCGCAAGGTAACTGATTGTTGCCGTCACACTTGCAGGCTCGCTGTCCTTGTGATTGGCATCACCTTTCACTTTATACCATACGGTATATTCCTGCGCTGCTTTACCAGTCGGAATGGCAGGTGTATAAGTACCTTCTTTTTCCAGACTGTAAACAAGTTCTCCGTCCGAAGTACTTCCTGCCGTAACCAAATGCTGATCCTCACCTGTATAAGTCAGTTTCTGTGCTGCAGGAGCAGTCGTCACTGTAGATGCCGCTTTCTCCACTTCAAAAGTAACATCCGCTTTTAATACGTAGGAACTGCAGGCAGCATCAACTCGATAGGTGTGTTTTCCAGCTTTCAGACCTGTCGGAATAAAAAATGAGTTTTTATAGACATACTCAGATAATGCCTCTCCTGCTTCATTTATCTCATACCATCGATAATCTACCAAATTATAATCCGCATATGATCCCTGTAGAATCGCTTTGGCCTGTATGTACTGTTGCGCGTCTGCTGAATATCCGTATGTCAGTTCTCCAACATGATTTGTAATCTCCACTTCCCGAATCGGAGCCAGCTGAACTTCCACTTTATCTATTGAAGATTCCGTAATGTTCTGTTTCCATTCATAAGTCTCATAATCCCGATATGTATATCCTTTCTCTAATAAATCCTCAAGAGTTTTATCAGAGTTATTGGATACCACTTTTCCAAATTTGCCACCTGACAGTTTGCCTGTAGATTTGGAAGCAAACATCAATTCTCCATCAATCGTTCCATTTCCTGTTACCTTCAGGTCTGCACCGTTTGTGACAGAAATTCCACTGCCGGATATGGTCTTACCGTTGAGATCAAGCGTCAGTTGTTTCCCATCTACTATGTACGCTGCATTCTGCGCTCCTGCCGGAATATCCGCAAGCAATTTTACTGTTGCACCATCCTGTGCTTCATTGAACGCCCTCTGCAGTCCTGAATATCTGGCTGTGGTGCTGTCTACAGCGGTCACTTCAGCGTTAAATGTTGCTTCCAAATCACAGTAATCGCATTTCCCGTCATTGTTCTTGTCTCTGTGCTCCTCACATTTTTCAACCGTTACATTCCACAGCGATTCATTGGCAGAAAGGTCTCTAGAAAACTCTATTGCCTGATTTCCCTGTTTAAATACATAACCTGATTCCAACAGAGCCGGTGCCCAAATTTTACTATCTAAGTTGTTTCTTATTTCACCAAATGTTCCCCCTGAAATAGAGAGCTTATTTACATACAAAACGAGACTATCAATCGTCCCTCCGGCAATCTTAGTAGAATTATGACTTCCACTAAGTATGTTTACTGTTTTAATTGAACCATTCCATGTCTTTGGTAAATTCAAATCTGCATTACTACCTAAATTAATCGAAACTTTTACCTTTCCACTTCCTGTCAGGGTCAGACTGGCTGGATTCTTTTTTCTATAAATATAAATATTCCAGCTATCTAACGTATGACCCGCCGGATCAATCGTATATTTTTTATCAATAATCTTGTAATCATTTCTATCATATGTATCCGTCATCAACGTCAACATACTGCCATCTGGAGCGTTATCAAAGGCGTCTTTCAATGATGTATATTTTGTTCCCGCATCATCCTTTATACACCAGGTTATTCCACAATCTGGACACTCTGTTTCTGTTGCATTCGGATGCGTACACTCTGTCTCACCATCTTCTGCCTGCACCGCAACACCATTTGCTTCCATCGCCTGTATACTTACCTGCTGCTCTGCGGGCTGGATTTCTTCCGTTGGAACTTCCTCTGTTTCTTCCTGCTCTGCCGGAACCTCTTCTTTCACCTCCGCATCTTCGGTTTCTTCCCCGGTTGGTGCCTCGGTTACTTCTTCCGTCGGCTCTGTCTCCGTCACAGTCTCTTCTGTTTCTTCCGTCAGAACTGTTCTTTCTGTATTTTCCACCTCCGCTGCAAGTGCTTCCGCTTCCAGAGACTCTGTCTCCAGAGCGTCTTCCTCCAAAGATTCTTCCTCCGGCGTGCCTTCCTCCACGATTCCCTCATACTCCGGCAGTTCTTCTGCTGCCACCTGGGTAGGAAGCATGGTGAATGCAAGGAGAAATGCCATCGTCAGGCTCAGTACTCGTTTTTTCATCTCACAACTCCTTTTCTTATGTCCATTTTACAGGTTCGTTTATAAATGATCAGGAATCAGCCAGCGTTTCTTCGCAGCGGTCTTCGCCTCGCTGCGACGGCTGACGCCCAGTTTATCCAATATATGACTGACATGTGTCTTCACTGTCGGAAGCTTGATATCCATGATTTTACCGATCTCCGCGTTGCTCTTATCCGCACAGATCAGCCGGAGAATCTGCAATTCCGTGGCTGTCAGTGATTCTCCCGGTGCTGTCCTTGGCTGCAGGAATGCCGGATAGTAAGCGGCCTGCTCCCGCACTGCTGCCATCAGCCGCAGATACCATTTATCCTGATCATCCCGGGAGCATTCTTCCAGAAGTGGAAGTACGGCTGCGCCGTAACCGCTGACCGGCCGGATGAACTGGTATTCTTCCGCAATGTCAAGTGCCTCATCCAGATACGTTTTCCACGTTTTATCTTTTTCCCGCCAGCAGGCAATCGCCCTTATGATCAGCAAATGAATACTGTCCAGATGCCGCCTGCAGGTTCTGCAATAGAGTTCAAGAGATGACAGCGTGAGCAGCACATCTTGATTCTTTCCAGCTGCCAACTCCACCATAGCCTGCGTAAGATACTGGTATCGTTTCATCACATTCAGCTTCATCAGATCACGGGGTGCTTTTTCCCGGTACCAGTCATCCGCCCGGTCCAGATCTCCCACATATAGATCCATTCTGCACCGCATGGCATCCATATTGGGAAGAAATCTGTCCAGCCCATTTTCCGCAAACCGCGTCCGCAGCTGCTCCATGGTCCGAACCGCATCATCACTTCTGCCCGATGCCATCTGACTGCGAATCAAAAGGCCGGTCACTGCAAATTCAATATCCGGCGTTCCATTTCTCTGAATCTCCCCTGCCCGCTGGACAAGTGAGAGCATACGGTGTGTGATATCCTCGCCTTTTTCAAATTTGCTTTCCGCAATAGCGCAGTCTGCAAGTCCGACTCCATCTTTGCCAAGCACCGCCTCCACCGGAATCCGAAGTACCTGATAAAGCATATCATCCTTCTTACTCCAGTCAGAGAAATCTTTACCTCCATTCATGATGGAAGGAAGGGTGCTGGTCACAGAAAATGGCGGAAGTGTAATTTCTTTTCCCCTGAGCAGACGGAACACTGCCGGAATCGTATCGGTCAGTCCGCTTACCTCCCGCTGTGGAAGAGAAATATCCAGCCATGCCAGACGGCTCCTTGCCTGTCTACCCCCGGCATCCATCCGGTCGCACTGCTCCGCAAACTGTTTCAGTGCTTCATACCACTGCTCCGATTTCTCATAATCCATTTCCATCGCGCAGAGCATGCTCATTGCCTGCATCAGTGCCGGAGAAGCAAGAATCTCTTTTTCCGGAAGGCTGTGATAATATTTTTCCATTTCATAATAATGTCCCATGCCCGGATGAAGTTCCGCACTGCGGATCAGCAATTCCGATACTTTGGAATGATCCCCGCCCCGGATATAGCAGTCCATGGCATGAACAAAATCTTCTTTCAACTCATAATACATGCCGCCCCGGCTGTAGAGAGTTTTCTTCTTTTCTTCCGGGTATTCCCGGTCCATCTCCCACATCAGAAACGCCCGGAACTGCGGCCAGAAATGGAACCTCTGCGTCTCATCATACCGAAGCATGGTTGTGTTTCGCTGCAGCCAGTCAAGCATTTCCCCAACGCGCGGGTCTCCGCTGACGATCCGCGCCATATCCAGATCAAACTGCTCAAAGGGCGCCAGTTCCAGAAGAAACCGCCGGATATTGAGATCAAATCTTTTGTAAATCGCCGTCTCAAAATAGCGGAACACTTCCCGGAACGCACCTGCAACCAGTTCCGGCCCGAAAGTCTGTCCCTCTGCCATATGGCGGATCGTAATGACAACGCCCAAAGGATGACCGATGGACTCTTTGGTAACTCCGCTAAGTTCCGAATCTGTCACCGGAACTTCCCACTCCTGAAAGAGCTTCCGGATATCCTCTCTGTCAAAGAGCAGCACATCCGCATGCAGTACCGACATGAGACCCGTATACTGAAATGCCATAAGGCATCCCGGCGGCAGTCCCCGCGACGCCAGAATAAAACGCCGGTCCGGATTTTCACGAATAAGACTGCACAGCGCCTGAAGGTCTTTCTCCTCCTGCATCATCTGTAGATCATCCACAAACAAGATTTTCCAGTTCGGATCTTCTATCAGCTGTTCAAATGGAACCCGGTCTCCGCTCACGCTTCGATACTTTTCCCCGGTCTGCCGGATCAGCTTTTCAGCCGTCACCGTCTTTCCAAATCCGCAGGGTGCACTGAAGAAGAGAACCCTTCCCCGTTCCATACATTTCTGAAATTGTACTTCTATTGCTGGTTTTACATGAATATAAGTGTCAGACAATCAAATATCCCCCATCTGTTTCTACCAAAATCTTAACAGAAGGGGGACTACTTGTAAATCATACCAAAGTATGAGATGAGATATGTATATAGAATTATTCTGCTTTTTTATGCGCTCTGGCCATAGCTGCAATATCGCCGACTCCGTTCAGCACAATGCTCGGACGATACGCATAAGTTTTCAGCGTTTCTCTCGTGGAAACACCGGAAAGCACCAGTACTGTGGACATACCGCTCTCCATACCGGAGATGACATCCGTATCCATCCGGTCTCCAACCATCACAGCTTCTGCTGAATGACAGCCAAGCAGATTCAGACCGGTACGCATCATAAGCGGATTCGGTTTACCGCAGAAATATGCCTGTGTGCCGGTCGCCATCTCAATCGGCGCTACCAGTGCCCGGCATCCCGGTGCGATTCCATTTTCAATAGGACCGGATACATCCGAATTTGCACCAATCAGCTTTGCACCCTTAAGTACCAGATTAATTGCTTTTGTCAAAGTATCCAACGAGTAAGAACGTCCCTCGCCAACCACTACGTAATCCGGATTAACATCATTCATGGTAATTCCTGCATCATAAAGGGCATTTAAAAGACCCGCTTCGCCAATGGCAAATACGGAACATCCCGGAGCCTGATTTTTCAGAAATGCTGCTGTTGCCAACGCACTGGTATAAAAATGTTCTTCTGAAACATCCAGTCCCATCCGTGCCAGTTTCTGATTCAGCTCCCGTGGTGTATAGCCGCTGTTATTTGTCAAAAAAAGATATTCCTTTTTTTCATCATGAAGCCATTGAATAAATTCCCGTACTCCATTTAAAATCTGGTTGCCATGATAGATGACTCCGTCCATATCACAGACAAAACCTTTTTTCTCATTAAAATCAATCGTTGTATTTATATTCATATGCTTTACCACCTTCTCGCTTCTATTTTACAATCGGTTATGTAAATTTCACAAGCATAATCAGGTAAAATTTTTGTAATTTTTGTAATACAGGAACCCTATGATGTCCGCTAACGCCCATCCGATTGGCACAGACCACCAAATACCTGTCACACCAATCTGTGGTATTGCTGACAAGATATATGCCAGAACTACCCTGGTTCCAAGGGAAAATATGGTAAGTACCACACTCATTCCTGGTTTGCCCAAAGCCCGGTACAAGCCATACAGCAAAAATAACCATCCAATTCCTATATAAAAGGCGCCTTCTATCCGCAGATAACGGACTCCTTCCATGATAATATGTGTTTCTCCTGCATCTACAAATATCATCATAAGTGGTTTTGCGAATAGGAATACAAATGTAGAGATCACTATGCAGAAAATTGCAGATATACACACTGCCGCTTTCAATCCATGCTGTATTCTCTGTTTTTCTTTTGCTCCATAATTCTGTGCAATAAATGTAGAGAATGCATTTCCAAAATCCTGCACCGGCATATATGCAAAAGCATCTATCTTTACAGCCGCTGCAAATGCTGCCATAACAACCGTTCCAAAACTGTTTACTAATCCCTGTACCATCAGGATTCCCAGATTCATAACAGACTGCTGAATGCATGTCAGCATGGAAAAGGAAACAATTTCACTGATTCGTTCTTTCTTCAGACAGCTGATTTTCCAAATTGCATGAACTCGCTTATAACGTACAAGCGTATAAAGCATGATCCCCAGTCCGGACAAATACTGTGCAATCACTGTCGCCTCTGCTGCTCCTGCTACTCCCATCTTGAAACCAATGACGAACCAAAGATCAAGAATAATATTAAGCAGGGATGATACGGCCAGAAATACCAGAGGTATCACAGAATTACCGATGGCCCTGAGATATGACGCAAAATAATTGTACAAAAAAACAGCCGGTATCCCCATAAAGATTACGAATAGATACTCTCTCATTTCACCCCATACTTCATCCGGAACTCTGAGGAAAACCCGAAGTCCGCCCAGACTTGCATAAGCAACCACATTTAACAACACTGTCACTGCCGCAATAAAGATAAAGGATGCACAAATATCCTCTTTAAGTCCATTTTCATCCTTCTGTCCGAATCGGATAGAAAACAATGCACTACTTCCCATACATAAGCCAAGAATAATGGATGTTATAAATGTCATAAGTGTAAATGAGGAGCCTACCGCTGCAAGTGCCTTCTCGCCAAGACAACGTCCAACAATCAGTGTGTCTGCAATGTTATAACACTGTTGAAGTAAATCTCCCAATATCATTGGAATAGCAAATAAAAGCATCGACTTTACAACAGGTCCTTTTGACAAATCGCCATTCATTTTTATCTCCATTTCGTAAGTTATATATTACGTTTTGTCATTATTATAGGAGTTTAAAATACTTAAGTCAAGCTGTCATTTACTTTTAGAAATCTGCATGATATTATAATGGAAAAACGAATTACAGTGATAGTTATCATTTTACAGGGGGATTACTTATGTACCTGAATGGTTTAGATGAACTCGATCAGAAAATTGTCCAGTTGCTTATAGAAAACGCACGTATCTCATACTCTGATATTGGTGAGAAAACCGGTATTTCCAGAGTAGCAGTAAAAGCCCGTATTCAAGCCTTAGAGAAAAAAGGGGTAATTGAAGAATACACAACAATCATCAATCCTCAAAAGATCAGTGGTGCTGTATCCTGCTATTTTGAAATTGAAATTAAACCAGATCATCTGATGCAGGTGTCAGATATTTTATACAAAAATGATATCGTCACACAGATCTATCGTGTCACCGGACGGGATAAACTTCATGTACATGCCGTTGCCTCATCCAGTGATGAAATGGAACTTTTCCTGCACAATGTCATTGATACACTGCCTGGCATTCTTAGCTGCAGCTGCAATATGATTTTATCCCGTATTAAAGATATTAAAGGATTACGGCTATAGAATATTGATTCAAATTATTAAATTTGAATTTTTCACTTTTTTTGCATGAAAAAAGCAGGCAGACGAGCAAAAGCATTATGCACGAATCCTGCACAGGAGCAGAATTAACTGATTCTCAAAGCCAACAGGGACGGGGAAAAATCCGTTTTCCCCGTCCCCAATGGCTTACACTTCTTTAAACTTCGGATGCTTGGATAATGCCATTGTCACTACAAATCCAACAACAAGTGAGATCAGAATTCCGATCATATAATTCAGCATTCCACCAGACTTGATGCATACGAATCCGATGATTCCTGCTGCTCCCGGGGAGATATTCTGAACATTTGTCAGTGTCACATAAGCACATCCTACAGCAGAACCGAACATTGCTGCATAGAATGGATATTTCATCTTCAAGTTGACTCCGAACATTGCTGGTTCTGTAATACCAAGCAGTGCTGAGATACCGGAAGAAACTGCGATGCTCTTCATCTTCTTATCCTTTGCACAGAACATTGCTGCCAGTGTTGCTCCACCCTGAGCCACATTGTTGCATGCTGCGATTGCAAAGAGGAAAGATCCGCCTGCTGCAATCAGCTGGATATCAACCGGGAGAAGACTGTGGTGCATTCCCGTCATTGTTAATGGTGCATAGATAAATCCGAAAATAAATCCACCGACAACACCTAATGTATCATGGAGCCACAGAATACCATTTGTAATCCAGTCTCCGGCTGTACGCATCACTCCACCTACCACTGTAAATGTAAGGAATGCTGTTACGAGTACGGAAAGTGCAGGTGTCAGGAGGTTGTCCAGATATTCCGGAACTACTTTGTGAAGTTTCTTCTCGATAAATGCAAGGATTGCTGCCGCTGCAACTACCGGAAGTACAGTTCCCTGATATCCAACCTTCTCAATTGTCAGCGCTCCGATATGCCATACCGGAACCGTTCCCTCTGTAATGGCTGTACCATAAGAATAAGCATTCAGAAGATCACCGGATACCATGATCATTCCCATAACTGCTCCAAGATAAGGATTGCCCCCGAACATCTTTGTCGCTGAGAATCCTACAAGGATTGGCAGGAATGCATATGCTGCACTTGCAACTGTGTTGATCATAGATGCAAGATCTGCAATATTCGGATATGCTTCAACAAGTGACTTTCCTGAGACAAAAAGTCCTTCTGCTGTCAGAACATTATTCAGACCCATCAGAAGACCGCTGGCAACCAGTGCCGGAATAATCGGTACGAATACATCCGCCAGCATCTTTACCAGTTTCTGTAACGGATTCATCTTCTGGTCAGCAGCCTTTTTCACTTCATTTTTTGTACTTTCTTTGATGTCTGCATACTGAATAAAATATTTGTATACTTCATCTACTGTACCACTTCCGATGATGATCTGGAACTGACCGCCTGTGGCAAACTGTCCTTTTACAAGCTCTGTCTTGAGAATTCCATCTACATCTGCTTTACTCTCATCTTTTAATACCAGACGTAATCTGGTTGCACAGTGAGCTGCGCTGATTACATTTTCTTTTCCGCCTACCAGACGCAGAAGTTCACTTGCTGCATTCTGGTAACTCTGTTCTTTACTCATTCTAACTCCTCCTGTAACTTCATTTCTTTTCTATCTCAATCAGGATCTTCTTAGTACCATCGTTGTACTTGAAAAGTCCTGTCTGATTCTTGGTATTCGGATTCCTGCATACATCAGTTCATCCCCGCCATACTCTTGCCCGGTCTCACAATCTGTGTAAACTGCATCCGGATCCAGTCCTTTTAATCGGATCACCGGAACCCTGTAGGCTGAGCGCGCAAGAATCTGCACGTGAGTGAAGATGACTTCCATTCCATCTTCTGAAACAATATTCCAGGCACTTTGATTCTCCTGAAATGAATCCGCCAGCCGGTAATAAGTTCCGAACTGTACGGTTCTTCGTCTCCTTTTATATTCTGCAATCTGCTCTCTGACTTCTTCCTTCTCTTCTTTTGAAAGCTTCTTCAGATCCAGTTCATATCCAAGATTGCCTGCTGCCGCCACGGCAAATCTTGTAGCAAGCGGTGTGGTCCGTCCAACCTGATGATTCGGACATGCTGACACATGCGCTCCCATTGTAACTGTCGGAAACAGAAAGCTTGTTCCATGCTGGATCTTCAGCCTGCAGACTGCATCTGTATTATCGCTGGTCCATGTCTGTGGCATGTAATAAAGCATTCCTGCATCGAATCTGCCACCTCCACTGGAACAGCTTTCAAACAACACCTGTGGAAAACGTTCTGTCAATGTCTCCATTACCTGGTAAAGTCCAAGCACGTAGCGGTGTGAAAGTTCATTCTGATTTTTCCTGTCAAGATAAGCACTTCCAAGATCTGTCAGATGCCGGTTCATATCCCATTTCACATAACTGATATTTCCCGGTGCCAACACCTTACTGACTGCATCGATCAGATATTCGCAAACTGCCGGATTCGACAGATCCAGTACCAGCTGATGTCGGCTGAGTATTGGTTCGTAGAGCGGACTTCGGATCACCCAGTCTGGATGCTTCCTGTAAAGGTCACTTTCCTTTGAAATCATCTCCGGTTCAAACCAGATTCCGAAATCAATCCCCTTCTGTTTCACCTTTTTAGCAAGACTCTGCAGGCCATCCGGAAATTTCTTTTTATCCTCCGTCCAGTCCCCCAAGGAAGTCGTATCTGTATTTCTTCCCTTGAACCAGCCATCATCCATCACCAGAAGTTCGATTCCAAGCTCCGCTGCTTCTTCCGCCAGCGTCAGCATTTTCTTTTCATTGATCTCAAAATACATACCTTCCCAGCTGTTCAATAGAACTGGGCGTTCCCGGTCTCTGTACCATCCCCGGCAGACGCGCGTTCTGTATAACTTGTGAAATGTATTCGACATTCCGGCAAGTCCATTTGCACTATAGACCAGTACAGCCTCCGGTGTGCAAAAGCTTGTTCCCGGTGAAAGCTGCCATCCAAACTGATACGGATTAATTCCAAGCTGTACCCTGGTTGTTCCATACTGTCCACACTGAACACATCCATAGAAGTTTCCACTATAAATCAGGTTTACTCCTAACACTTCCCCTTGCTCTTCCGTAGTCCCTGGACTTAACAATCCAATAAATGGGGTTGCCTGTGGGCTGCTCGTTCCACGACTGCTTTCAATCGTGACCGAATCCGCACACAATGGACGTCGATACACGTTTTTCTCTTCTGTATGTGCACCGGCTAATGTCAGTACGTCATATTCCTGTGTTGGAAGATCCATGTTCATGCTTAAGAATCGACAGATTTCTATCGATTCTGTTCCGTCATTGATCCATTTTGCGAATCGTGTGACCACTGCATCTTCATAGATGGTGTAATATAGCAGAATTCTCTGATTTCTCACCTTATCCTGAAGCGTAATCTCCAGTGTCATTGCCTCGGTGTCCGCATCAGTATAGACATGTGGCAGACCATCCGGAGCAACTTTTCCACTCAGAATACGATAGTTGCTATAGAAAAATCTTGCGTTTCTATCTCCATTTCTATCTTCTAGTTCGTAGGCCGGACTTCGGAAGTCCCCCTGTCCGGACTCCGGAAATTCCCTCAACTGTGTATCCAGAGAAAATGTTCTGTCTTCCTCAACCGGATTTGCACAGAATCCACGGTCGTAATAATAATCCTTGATGCCGCTGTGCCATCTCTTTATTCTTTTTCCGTAGTAACAATGCTTTAAATATCGTTGTTTTTCTACTTGAATCACATAACTGATCTTATCGTTGTACAGATGAAAGACCTGCTGTTCTTCCTCAAAACTGATCTGCATTCTATTTCTCCACTCTCTCATTCTGTTTCATTTCATCTCTTAACCAAATAGATTATAACTTCCATCTTTTCTCACTTTCAATGGTAATGCAGATTAGAACATGGTAATTTCTTGCTATTTTTTATTGATTGCTATATTATAATATCGGATATAAAAAACAAAAACTAAGATTTCTACAGATTGTTTCGTGCTATGCCCCGCAATCTTCATTTATTTTGAAAGGAGTACTTTTTATGACAAACACAAAATCATCTGCCCAACTACCTTTTGGTTCCGTCGGTTTTCATATAACCTCTGCGCTTCCTCTCCAGACACTTCGTGGAATCGGCATGCATCACATCACTTCCCATGACTATCATTGGGATAACCGAGTCCGCAAAAACTCTTATGTATTACTTCAGTACACGATTTCAGGAAAAGGAAGTTTCCAGACACCAGACCATACCTATCCTCAACAGACGGGTGATCTCTTCCTTGTTCAAGTACCCGGAGACAGCCAATACTCATTACCCGACGATTCGGAATACTGGGATGTTCTTTATCTGGAATTTTCCTCCGAGTGTCTCCCTCTTCTCTACCACATTCATCTTTCCTGTGGACCTGCCTTCCACCTGGAAGCATCCAGTACTTTACCTGAACAGATGAAACAGCTCTATGCTGATGCGATTTCCAATCAATTAGCATCGGTATTTGATAATTCAAAAGCGGCCTACGCTTTTCTTTTAGATCTGGCAGATTATGCATTAGAAAACCCGGCACTTTCTTCACCTCGTGTTACACTGGCCAAGAACTATCTGGATTCCAATTATTACAACACGGATCTGAATCTTGACGAAGTCGCTGATGCCGTCGGTCTGTCCAAGTATCATCTTTGCAGAGAATTCAACCATCTCTATGGAATCTCGCCCGGAAAATATCTGGCGAATCTGCATCTTCAGAAATCCTGTGCGCTTCTTTTACAGAGCCATCAGCACACAATTGCCGAAATCGCCTCCATGGTCGGATTTTCAAATGATAATTATTTTTGCAAAGTCTTTCGAAAAGCCTTCGGAACTACACCAACTCAATATCGGCTTCAAAATCAGAACTATGATCTTGTCCGCGTTCTCCATGATTCGCATTCCAGGGTTCCATCTGATAAATAACCGCCTCATATGGTCTGAGTTCTGTAATTTTTTCCGCGGCAGGCGTATCTGCATAATTACTAAGCATGACCTGCCCGGCTCTCTTACACTGTAACTTTCTTGTCTTCTCATGAAAGTTACAGATAATCAGCCATTTTTCCTCCTCCAGCGTTCTTGTATAGATATAAAGGTCTTCATCCTCTGGGAACAGCAGTTGATAAGTTCCGTATACCATAACTTCATGTTCTTTCCGAAGTTGGATCAATTTCTGATAATGATAGAAAACGGACTCTGGATCCGCTAATGCCTGTTCTACATTGATTTCCTTATAATTTGGATTGACTCTGTACCATGGAGTTCCTTCTGTAAATCCTGCATTCTTTTCAGCATTCCACTGCATCGGTGTCCTTGCATTATCCCTCGCCTTCGCCCGGATTGCATACATGGTCTCTTCCTCTGTGAATCCCGCTTTCAGGCGTTCTTGATAAATGTTCTGTGTCTCAATATCAGGAAATTCATCAATCGTCTGAAATGGAACATTCGTCATTCCAATCTCTTCCCCCTGATAGATATACGGTGTCCCCTTCATTCCATGAAGCAGTGTCGCAAGCATTTTTGCAGACAGAACACGATAGTCTCCGTCATTTCCCCAACGGGAAACGATTCTTGGGAGATCATGGTTATTCCAGAATAAACTGTTCCATCCATGACCTTCTAACTCTGTCTGCCATTTGCTGAAAACACACTTCAGATCCGGCAGATAAAGTGGTTTCAAATCCCATCTCTGTCCGCCCGGTTTCTTATCCAGCTGAATCTGTTCAAACTGGAAGATCATACTAAGTTCTTTCCTTTCCGGATCAGTATATAATCTTCCAATCTCCGGGGTCGCCCCCCAGCACTCACCAACCGTCATGCTGTCCCTGTGACCAAAGGTCGCTTCGTTCATCTCATGCAGGTATTTATGAAGCATCGGCCCATTCTCTTTGATCTTCTGATCCGGTATCTTTCCAATCAGATCAATCACATCCATACGGAAACCTGCAATTCCCTGATCCAACCACCAATTCATCATGTCATAAATTTTCTGCCTCAGCTTCGGGTTCTCCCAGTTCAGATCTGGCTGTTTTTTACTGTAAAAATGCAGATAATACTCATTCGTCTCCGGCGAATATTCCCATGCACTTCCACCGAAGTTTGACATCAGATCATTTGGTGGCTGTCCAGCTTCACCTTTTCTCCAGATGTAGTAGTCCCGGTATGGATTATCCAAGCTTTTCTTTGCTTCTATGAACCATGGATGTTCATCTGATGTATGGTTCACTACCAGATCCATAATGATTTTGATATCATTATCTTGACATTTTTGTATCAATATCTTCATATCTTCCATTGTTCCAAATTCCGGGTAAACCGCACGATAATCAGAGATATCATATCCATTGTCATCCTGCGGCGACTGATAGATTGGACAGATCCAGAGTACATTGACTCCCAGTTTTTTCAGATATTCAATTTTCCCTGTAATTCCTGGAATATCCCCCATTCCATCCCCATTGCTGTCGGCAAAACTCCGAGGATAGATCTGATAAACGACACTGCTTTGCCACCATTTCTTCTCCATCTTATGTCCCCTTCTTGCTTTTTTTATTCGAACCAAGTATAATACAAAAAATAAAATGATACTTTCATTATTTTATCAAAAAATAACACAATATTATGCAGCAGTTCAGCCACGCGTCTGTGCAAGAAAGGAGATCTCTCATGTTACGTTCCTTAAAAGAGACAAATCTTCACGGAACCCCTATGTTCCCCTTACAGATTTATTCTCATAAAGATAAGAACGGTT
Organism: Hominiventricola filiformis; assembly: GCF_020686965.1. Taxonomy (NCBI): domain Bacteria; kingdom Bacillati; phylum Bacillota; class Clostridia; order Lachnospirales; family Lachnospiraceae; genus Hominiventricola; species Hominiventricola filiformis. The sequence continues at coordinate 78,269 of NZ_JAJEPS010000013.1, forward strand.
TCTATTCCGTTACTGCCCACTGGCATGAGGAATTGGAATTTCTCTATATTGAGGAAGGAACTATGCACGGAATCATTTCCGGAACCCCTTATGAAATGAAAGCCGGTGAATTCTATTTCATCAACTCTGGTGAGCTGCATGAATTAAGCACACACAACCATTCCCTGCATCATGCAATCGTTTTCGATCCCCAATTACTTAATTTTGATTTGTATGATGCCTGTCAGCACAATTTTATCCAGCCAATCACACAGAAGAAACTGCTCTTCCCAAACAACATCTCCAGTGCCCTCAGTCAGAAAGAACGAGAAAGTCTCCGACAGCTTTTTCTTGCAATGATCTATAATTACCACCACCCGGAACAATGTGCACTTCTCAAAATTAAGATCTGTCTTCTGCAGATTCTGGAACTCTGTTTCCGCACAGAAATTCTTATACAGAACCAGACTACCGGAAAGCAGCTCTCCTCCATGAATCAGCTGAAGGAAGTGCTTGATTTTATCCGGTCACATTATGCCGAAGAAATTACATTAAAAAAACTTGCTGACATTGCCTGCATGAGCCCGACCTATTTCTGCAAATATTTCCATCAGGAGATGGGCAAGACACCGTTCGCCTTCCTGAATGAATACCGCATCAAAAAAGCCGCCATCCTTTTGGATGACAGCTCACTGTATGTTTCTGATATTGCCATTAACTGTGGCTTTGACAACATCAGCTATTTTATTCGTAAGTTCAAAGAATACCAAGGAATCACCCCAAAAAAATACAGAAGCCGGAAGATGCCAGAATAAATAAAGCTATGATCTTACCACTGTTTGGCGATTCGTACAATATTTATATTCCTTTTTTGTGTATGTTTTACAATATATACTCGGCATTTTTTACAATGCTCGCCTTCCTGACCCTTGTGGTTGGATCTTTTCTTACTTTCCCGATGAAAATCAAGCTTCGTACTGCTGCTATTTAATGTCTTTGTCGTACAGGGTCACTTTCCTTTGTAATGTTTTGGAGCAAACTCATTATACATCAGAAAGCCCTGTACGATATTTTTTTATGAAAAAGTTGTAAAGTGGTGTAAAGATTAATGATCTTTGTATTGGCACCGAAAATATATTTATTTCTCCGCGGCTTTTCTTTCAGGATGGGAGAGTGCCGCGGAGAATTTTTTGCGAAGAAAGAATTGTTATAGCTTTTGTAATTCCTGGAAAACCTTTATCTAAGAAAAAAATACAATATTAACATGAATATCATGAATATAATATTGGAGGCCGTGAATATTCCCAAATACTTCCCTCTCAGATTCCTGTTTTCTTTTGCAATATATTTGAAGCTTATCAGACTTGCCATGGATGCAATCAGAGTGCCGAGACCTCCAATATTGGTTCCGACAATTAAAGCCCGGTAATTATCTGTAAAGCCAGATAAAAGAAGTGCAGCGGGAACATTGCTCATAATCTGACTAGCAAGAACAGCAGTAAGTGTTTCCCTTCCTGCCATGATTCTTTCCAGAAAACTGCTGAATTGCGGAATCCTTCCAAGGTTGCCGATAAAAATAAATAATGCGATAAAGGTGGCAAGCAGGGAGTAATCCACCCTGCTTATATTTTCCCTGTTTCTTAGCAGCATATATATAAGAACCAATACAAGAGGAATCTGGTATGGAATGATACGTGCAACAGTGAGCAGGCAGATTGTAAATAAGATCAGGTAAGCGGCCAAGTATTCCATGTTAAGTTCTTTTCTGTCAGAGAATCCCAAAAGAGTTTTATCTTTTTCGGAACCGCATACGTGAGGTGCTTTGGCAGCGGCTACCTGTATCCATATCAGAAGAAGGATAAGTGCTGTGGCGGAATAGGGAAGCATCAGGGTTATTAATTCTGCCGCGGACATCCCTGCTCTGGCATATAGATAAAGGTTCTGCGGATTTCCGATTGGTGTGAGCATGCTTCCGAGATTAGCAGCGATTGTCTGCATGGCTACTATTTTAAGAAGCCAGTAATTGCCCAGTTCCTTTGGCAGTTTATGCACAATGATCAGTGCAAGAGGAACAAAAGTAATCAATGCCACATCATTGGTGATCACCATTGACAGGAAAAAACATAAGAGGACCAACAGCCTGATCACACCCACAGTTTCCGATGTTCCCATCAGCAATTTTTTGGCAAGTATATCAAAAACACCAACAGCCTTCAAACCAGTTACAATTGCCATCAAACAGAAGAGGAGCCCGAGAGTCCTGAAATCGATATAAGTAAAATAAGCCTTATCCGGTCTGACCCAGAACATAGAAAGAAGCGCCAGGATCACTGCAATTGACAAAACAGTTTCTTTCCTGAAAAAACATATAATTTTTGTAACATAATATTTCCTTTCCGGTCTGATACGACTGCGTATAAGTATATCACAGAAACATCCAGAAAAAAAGAATATCATTTTGTATTGTGGATTGTACCTGTCTGGAATAGGGATAAAGTATCTTATTTTTCGGGAGCATCCCAAAGTTTGTGTAAATCTCCAAACTGATGTAAAATAAAATTACTCAGTTTGGAGGTTATTTTTATGGCAAGAAGAAAAGACAGCCCACAAAAAGCAGCAATGCGAGAAATGATGCGTGATTATCTGAAGAATAATGATATCAGTATCAAAGACGGCACTGATGTAAACAGTATCATGCATGACATGATGTCTGTCCTTTTGGAAGGTGCTTTGGATGAGGAACTGGATGAGGAATTAGGTTATTCCAAGTATGACTATCGAAACAAAGAAACAGATAACAGTCGGAATGGACATTCCAGCAAAACTATGCACACAAGCTATGGAGATATGAATGTAGCTATTCCAACAGATCGTAACGGTGAGTATGAGCCTCAGCTAATCAAAAAATATCAGAATACTGTGACTCAGGACATGGAAGAAAAAATACTTTCCATGTATGCCAAGGGAATGACA
>NZ_JAJEPS010000014.1:0-80093 GCF_020686965.1 Hominiventricola filiformis
ATGAAATGCTGGTGTACCATACCGATTCCGATATCAATGGCGTCTTTGGGACTGTTAAAATGAACTTCCTTCTCATTAATAAAAATCTGTCCGCTGGTCGGTTTATACAGACCGCAGAGTACGTTCATCATGGTACTCTTTCCAGCTCCGTTCTCTCCTAAGATTGCGTGCACTTCACCTTTGTGTACCGTCAGATTGATGTGGTCATTGGCCATAAAGTCACCAAATTTTTTTACAATGTCTTTCATCTGAATGACAACTTTACTTTCGTCCATGTGGCTCGTTCTTCCCACGTTTCTTCCCTCCTGTTTATGTAAAATCGGCATATCTTCCGTAGACAGGAGAACCCGTGGATTCCCCTCTCTATCGAAGATATGTATCCCGAAAATATCCGTATGTGCCTGCGGGGTCCGCAAATATGCAGACCCCGCGCAGAACACACTGGATATTCAGTTTACAGTCAGAATTAGTCTAACTGATATGCATCAGCACCATATTTAGCTTCGAAGGACTCTTTGTCAGCCGGAACTACCACTTCGCCGCTGACGATTTTCTCTTTTACTTCCTCAACTGCAGTGATAACTTCCGGAGCAATCAGATCCTGGCTCGGAGCAATATCAACACCGCCTGCTGCCAGGTCGAAGGATTTAATGCCGCCTTCAAGAGTTCCGTCGATGAGCTCCTGAACTGCTTCGTATACTGCGTTGTCGACTCTCTTCATAGCGGAAGTCAGGACAGTGTTCGGAGCGATGCTGGACTGGTCAGAGTCAACACCGATTGCATAAACACCTGCCTCCTGGCAAGCCTCAATAACACCAAGTCCAGTAGCACCTGCTGCCTGGAATACGATGTCAGCGCCGTTGGTAATCGCAGTGTTTGCCATGGTCTTACCAGTAGCGGAATCAGCGAAAGAGTTTGCATTGAACTGCTGTACGGTAACGTCCGGATTTGCATCCTTAGCACCTGCATAGTAACCATAACCGAACTGGTTCATGGTCTCGTTGGTCATACCAACTACGAAACCGATATTGTTGGTCTTGGTTGTCAGACCAGCTACATATCCTACCAGATAGGAAGCCTGCTCTGCATGGAAGATAAGGCTGGTTACGTTCGGCAGATCGATGGAAGAATCATCGATGATAGCGAATTTGGTATCCGGGTTAGCTTCTGCTGCTGCTCTCGTTGCATCAGCAAGCATGTAGCCAACGCTGATGATCAGATCATAATCCTCATCAACAAAAGTCTCCAAGTTCGGAGCATAGTCAGCGTCCGTAGCGGATTCCAGATAGTTAACAGTCACACCAAGCTCCTCGCCTGCTCTCTCAAGTCCTTCCCAGGAAGACTGGTTGAAGGAACCATCGTTTACACCACCTACGTCAGTGATCAGACCTACTTTGAACTCAGAAGCATCTTTGGTGTCAGCAGCCTCAGCGCTATCTCCGCTCTCCTCAGTTTTGGTAGTATCTGCAGTATCAGCAGACTTGCTTCCTCCGCAAGCAGTCAGGGATGCCACCATAGCACCAGCTAACAATACAGCCAGCATTTTCTTTTTCATATGTTTCTCTCCTTTTTTTCTTTTTCGGCTATTCACCTTATTTTATAATACCATCAATCTGTGTAAATGAAAAGAAGTATTTTTCAAGTTCTCATCATTTTCCATAATTCATGTTTCACACTGTCATCGGCAAAAGCCACTTCCACCGCATTACACTCTATCCGATAGAATTCCTCCAGTGGGATTCCACAGTGTTTCTGTACCTCTTCCATCTCTCTGGAAAGGGTTGTTCCGCTGACAGTACGGTTATCGGTATTTAATGTTACCAAAAGTCCTTCTTCCAGGAATTCCCTGATGGGATACTGCTCCCAGCTGTTCACTGCATGGGTCTGCAGGTTGCTCACCGGACACATCTCAATACCGGTTCTGTGTCTTCTGCAGACATCCATGATATCTTTCCGTCTGCCCATGGCAATGCCGTGGCCCACTCTCGCAGCACCCAGTTCTACTGCGCCCAGAATGTTCTCTGCTCTTCCGCACTCTCCTGCATGGATGGTATACGGATATTCCAGTTTCTTTGCTTCCTTAAAAAGCTCCACAAACTTTTCCATAGGCCATGCTGCTTCATCTCCTGCCAGATCCGCCGCGCAGACGCCTTCTCCTAAAAATTCCCGGCAACCCTTTAACATGGCAAGGTTCGTCTCCAGATCATGATGCCGCATGGCGCAGACAATGACATTATAAAATGTTCCGCACTGCTCTTTGGCTTCTTTCAATCCGTCCAGCACCGACTCGATCACCGTTCCATAATTCATGTGATCATTTACAGAACAGGTGGGAGCAAACCTCACTTCCACATAGCGGACATTTTCTTTTGCCACATCCAGTAAAAAATTCCTGCTGGCTTTTTTGATGCCCTCCGGCGTCTGCAGACACTGGATTGGCAGGTCAAATTTCTGCAGATATTCCGCCAGATTCTGACAGTCCGTCTGCACCTGCAGTTCTTCCGGCGAAATATCCTTTCCCAGAATTTCCCGCACGCTTGCCAGTGTCAGAGAGCCGTCCAGATGGCAGTGAAGTTCCACTTTCGGCATTTTTAAAATTTCCTGATTCATACTTCTGTTTCCTCTGTTTCTTTCGTCATTTTTTTCTCAGGCTGCCTGGTCGTTCCCAAGATTCCGCTTAACAGTTCCTGAAGGGAAAACACCGATTCCTCCAACATCATGTGCTCCAGCGCTTCCAGATTCGGATCAGAGTGTTCAATCTCTCTGGACAGACGATGCGCAATTTCAATCTGATCATCCAGCGTAAATGTTCTGCCCTTTTCCAGCCAGCGCGCCATATCCAATTCCCGTATCATCCATGTACAGTATACGGCAAATTTCACTTTTGCAAACGCATTTTCATCATAAACAGCCCCGCAGAAATAGGTAAATACAAAATACATCAGAAGCTGCTCATACTCATATTCCCGTTCTTTCATAAACTCACGAAACTTAGAACAGACCTGTCCGTAAGTTTCTGCCGAAAGCTCTTCATACAGCTGATGCTCTGCTTTTTTCAAAAATGCAGTCCACTTCGGATCCAGCACTTCCAAACGGTACATTCTGCGGAACAATGCATGCATTTCATGCTTTGCTTTCGATTCCTGTCCGCGGAAAAGGCGCCATTTTTCCGCCGCTTTTTTCTGAAATACCGGTGTCTGACATCGATTCAGCATATCATCAATCTCATAGAGCCGTCCCTTCCGGATTCGTTTTTCAAGATCATGGGTCACTGCCAGAATCAGTGCCGCACGATCTTCCACCGGCAGTTCCCTGTTCTGAATCACTTCATATAAATAATCCCTGATTTCCTGCAGTTTGGTAAACAAAAAGAAATCAAAGCTTTCATATTCTTCCTCCGGGGTCTCCCTGCAGGAACTTAAGAATGTCACAGGCTCACTGCTGCCCAGAATCATTCTCGCAGCAGCCGGACAGGAAAGAGAGAGGGAAATCTCTCTCAGATTTTCATATTCTTCATAGTGTCTCGGATACCGGGTACAGGTCTTGCAGAGCATTTTCTTTCCTGCTTCCGTATAGATATCACACAGATTTTCCTCATTCAGGAACGAGCATCTTCCTGCATACTGTTCAAAAGATTTCCGTTCCCAGTCGATGGAATTTTTTAGCCGGTTTCCAAAAAATCCGGGATATTTCCGATATTTTTTCAAAGATACCGGGTCAATCATAATCTCCCAGGCCGCACAGCAAGTATCTGTGCACTCCGAGGCAACACATTGAAAATCATAAAAATATGCCGGATACGTATATTCCATCTTCTCTTTCCTCCTTTTTTCTGCTGTTTCCACTAATGTGTCAGAACCTCATAACCATTCTCCATCACAGCTACGGTCACTTCCCACTGCGCGGAAGGCATTCCATCCTCTGTATAAACGGTCCAGCCATTGCTGTCATCCACGAAAAATTCCGGACTTCCCATGTTAATCATCGGTTCAATGGTAAATACCATACCGGGTACCATGATTTCTCCGGTTCCTTTCGGCGATACATAGCTGACAAACGGATCTTCATGGAATTTCAGTCCTACACCATGTCCTCCAATCTGTTCTACCACCGAATAACCCTGGCTCATGGCATACATATGAATCGCATGTCCCATATCTCCCAGCGGTTTCCATGGCTTCACTTCCATCAATCCCACCTGAATGGATTCTTTTGCCACCTGTACCAGACGTTTCTTATCCGCACTCACTTCCCCGATACAAAACATTCTGGATGCATCCGAAAAATAACCGTTGTAGATGGTAGACACATCCACATTGATGATATCTCCTTCTTTCAGAATCTCCTTCTCATTGGGAATACCATGGCAGATAACATTATTTCTGGACGTACACACGCTCTTCGGAAAGCCTTCATAATTCAAAGGCGCCGGAATTGCTCCCATTCTTACAGTTTCCTCATAAACCCAGCGATCGATCTCTTCTGTGGAAATGCCTGCCTGAATATGTGCCTCCACATAATCCAGCACTGCCGTGTTGATCTTTCCACTTTCACGGATTCCCTCGATCTGTTCTACGCTCTTCACGAGCACATTTCCTACTTTCATGACTTTCTTCCTTCTTCTCATGATTCTGCATCTCCTTTTTTCGCCGCAAGTCTCTCTACTTTCCTTGCAAAAGCGGGTCCTATGGTATGTTCATAGAGCGCATAATATTCTTCGAAAGACACGGCTTTTCCATCTGTCAGAAGTTCCATGGGAACCAGAAACAGACAGACTTTAATTCCGGTCTCCTTCATTCCGTTTCTCAAATAAAACTGTTTTCTCCGGATTCTCAGATCCTGTCCAGGACCTTCCGTCTCCGGAAGTTCAATTTCCAGCATAAATCTGCAGTCTTTATAACGCTGCTTTAACAGCTCCAGCGCACAGGAACCAATCTTCTTTCCTCTGTGTCCTGTTTCTACTGCAAAATAATCAAGCAGCACCATATCTTTATAGCGCACAGTAATGGCAAGTCCGAGAAGTTTCTTCTTCTCATGAATCACCAGAAGCTCCATCACACCTTCCCGCGCCTTCTTTCTCATCAGTCGGAATGGTTTCCTTTCACTCTTCGGAAACGCCTGCAGATACAGCTTCTTCATCTGCCGGAGTTCCTTCGGATTCGCTGGTCTGATCTCCATCTCTTATAACTCCTTCTTTATCTATCTTTATTGTATGAGGCTCCATACTCTCCACATGTCTGTTCCATGTTTCTACTTCCTGATGTTCTGTCAGAAGCCTCGTATAATGTGCTTCCTGTCTGGCCGGAACGGCGGTCACTTCCAGATGTTGTTCCTCATCATTCCCGTAAAAATGAAGTTCCGCAAGAATGGTGTCCAGCGTTTTTTCATTAAACCAGTAGTTTCCAAGGCTGTACAGGATTGGCTTTCCATTATAATATTCCATCCCCTGCAGACAGTGGGGATGTGCACCGAGCACCACATCGGCTCCCGCGTCAATCAGCTCTCTGGCTCCCTCGGTCTGAGCAGTTTCCAGCGTTTCACTGTATTCTGTCCCCCAGTGGATATAGGCAATAACAAAATCCGCTTTTTCTTTTGTCTCCTGCACTTTCTGCAGCACCTTCGCCATATCATAACACCGGAACACACCAGGATTGTCCTCGTCTGCTTCCGGTGTCAGAATGTATTTCTCCGCTCTGGTGGCCGATACTACCGCCACCGTATGACCATCTATCTCTGCGTAAAATGGTTCTTCTGCCTCTACTGCGTTTTTTCCTGCCCCTGCATGGGCAATTCCACCAGCATCCAGAATATCCAGAGTGTCCAGAAATGCATCTGTCCCATAATCATAGATATGATTGTTGGCCAGATTGGCAAGATCCACACCCAGTTCTTTCAGTATTTCCACCCGCTCCGGTTTTGCCCGGAATGTATACTTCTTTCCTTCCATGGGCATTCCGCGGTCAGACATACAGAATTCCAGATTGACACAGGTCAGATCTGCCTCCTGCATTCTACGGATCAGCTCCGGATCGATACAGTCATAAATTCCATTTTCCTGCTGCTCATAATATTCCATGGTACTCCAGTTATCTGCCAGATTAATATCTCCGGCAAACGCAACTGTAAAATCATAGGCATGAAGATCCGGTGCTTCCACCTGTTCTTCTGTTCCGGCTTTCTGTTCTGTCTGCTCCCCTTCATCTGTCTCTTCGGTTTCTACTGTTTTCTGACTGATTTCCGCTTTCTGCTCAACAGTCCCGCAGGCTGTCCAGATACTCATACCTGCCAGCAGGAACACTGCCAGCAACACTTTCCGTCTGCTCACTTACTTCATCTCCTCCAGAACCGGAATCACCTGGCTTAAATCCGATGCCACGCCAGTCAGATACTCCTCTGTCTCCGGCATTGGTCCTGCCAAATCCGGCACCATCACCACATGACATCCTGCTCTGTGAGCAGACAGCGCGCCGTTATCTGAATCTTCGATTGCCATGCAGTCCGAAGGTTGTTCCCCGATCTGCTCACAGGCATACAGATATACATCCGGCATTGGTTTTCCGTGCGGTACCGTCGTCGCGCAGACCACCCTGTCGAATTTCTCATAGATTCCAATACTTCTTAAATATTTCTCCGCCCGCTCCGGGTCAGTGGCTGTCGCCACCGCTGTCTTGTAGCCATGACTTTGCAGATAATCAAGCAGTTCATCCACACATGGCTTTTTGTCAATTCCATGCGTTTCAATATAAGCGCTCATCAGTTCTTTTCTCCGTCTCCGGATTTCCTGATAGTCAAATCTTTCACCCATCAGTTCCCGGAAATGAGGGATCGCAAACTCCGCAGCCAGACTCCTGATTCCCAGAAGCTGCTCTTTTGTGAGATCATAGCCTGCTTCCGCTGCCGCCTGCTGCCAGCAGTCAAATAGGTGGCGTTCCGTATCAATCAAAACACCGTCCATATCAAAGATGACCGCACGAATACTCATATACTACTTCCTCCCGCCATACTTCCAGATCATGTCTGCCAGTTCAGGAATTCCTTCTCCTGTTTTTGCTGACATATAGATCCTGTTATCCTGAATCTTCGGAAGCTTGCGCTTTTCTCCATCTTCCGTTTCTTTTAAATCCGCCTTATTGTATACATAAATTACCGGAATATCTCCTGCTCCCAGTTCTTTTAATGTCTCTTCCGTCACTTCTTTCTGATGTCGGCAGGATTCGTCGGAATAATCCAGCACATGCAGCAGAAGATCCGCTTCTCTTGCTTCTTCCAGCGTGGAACGGAATGCCTTTACCAGACCTGTTGGAAGCTGATGGATAAAGCCAACCGTATCAGACAGAAGGAATTCTTTTCCCTGCCCCATATGAATTCTGCGCACTGTAGTATCCAGCGTAGCAAACAGCATATCCTTTTCCAGCACTTTCCTTGAGTCATCCCTGGTGTAACGGTCCAGCATATGATTCATCAGCGTGGATTTTCCGGCATTGGTATATCCCACCAACGCCACTCTGAGAATGCCGCTTCCCTGCCGTCTTCTTCGCTGTGTTTCCCGTTCTTTTGCAATCTGATCCAGTTCACGGCGAAGTTCTGCCATCCGTTTTTCGATTCTCCGACGGTCAAGCTCTAATTTTTTCTCACCAGCTCCTTTATTGGACACACCGCTTCCACCGCCCTGACGGCTCAGTGCCTTATGCATACCGGTAAGACGTGGCAGCACATACTGCAGTCTTGCCGATTCCACCTGGAGTCGTGCTTCTCTGGTTCTCGCCCGCTCCGCAAAGATCTCAAGAATCAGACTGGTACGATCCAGAATCGCGCAGTCCAGAATCTGCTCCAGATTGCGAAGCTGGGACGGAGAAAGGGAGCGGTCAAAAATCACCACATCCACTGGATGCTGTTCCAGATATGCTTTCACTTCCGAAAGCTTTCCTTTTCCCATATACAGGGCTGAATGAGGTCGTTCCATATTTTGGGTAATCTGCCCTTCCACTTCCATATCGCAGGCCACTGCCAGGTTGGCAAGTTCTTCCATGGAGCGGACAAAATCTTCACCATCATTTAATTTTACGCCAAGAAGCAGTGCCCGCTCCTTCGGTTCTTCTCTCATATACTGTCAGTTCCTTTGGTTTTTGTCATATATTCTTTCAGAAATTCATACATCTCGGTTTCCGTAGGCGGACAACCTTTCAGACTGTGGCAGAATCCGGAGGTACAGCTTCCCACACCCAATTCCCCGGTCTTTCCGCGGTATCCCTGTCCAATACAGATCTTTTCATCAAACCCATCAAGCAGGCCTTCCTTATCCAGCATGTCCAGGGCCGGAATCATATAAGCATAGCAGGCACTGCAGGATTCTACTTCCTCTGCCAGTTCCGACAACCGCATCACCCGGTTCTTATCCGCCTGCTGCATGGGATAAAGCGGCTCATTCAGTTCCCGGATCACTGCATTTTCCATATCCGCTGATCCCGCTTCCAGTTCTTCTGCCATACGAATATAAGGTACATCCTGTACTTCATACCCGAGCATTCTGCACACATATGCATCCATAAGCACTGGGTCTGTGCCTGCCATCAGCCGATCCATCTGCACCGGATTTCCGCCATCCTCAAAACTCAGATCCCCACAGATACTGTCCACCAGAATAAAATCCTGATGAATGCCAAGGGCCAGATGAGCAATCGGTCTGTGCAGTCCCTCCGCATGAAATCTTCGCTTCTCTTTATTAGGAAGCAGCCCTTTCATATTTTTCAGGGCACAGGTAATATGTGTCTGACAATGGCCTTTCATGACCGGAACATTGATCATGAAATCTGTTTCCGTGGCGCAGCGACACAGATGCAGTTCCATTCCGCTGCAATTCTTTATTACTGCCGGTTCTTTCTGAGCATCGATGAGCTGCACCCCATATTTTTCTGCCAGAGCAGTATAGCCGCAGACTTCAAAAGATTCCTCTGTCCGGTCACCAACCCAGGAGCCCTCCATAATCCGTAGATTTCGAAATCCATGTTCCTGTAAGTACTGAATCAGGCCCTCTACCACTTCCGGATGGGTTGTTCCTCCATCTTCAGCCGGGACAGGAGCTACCAAATTAGGCTTGATCCCGATGACTTTCTCCCTGTCTCCAATCATCTCTGCCAGATGTGCCTCTTCCAGAAGCTGTCTGGCAAGTGTGGTATAGTTTTTCCCGTAAATAACTAAAATCTCATTTTGTTTCATATTTATCCTAAAAACTTTCCCCGGAGCGATTCTTCTCCGGGGAAATCCTGATCTTTACCGTTTATGCAAGCAGTGCATCTGCCAACGCATTCAGTTCTTCCAAATTTTTCTCACTCATAGTGGACTTGATGGTCACAGTCGGCTCAACCAAAGTGATATTTTTCATTCCTTCCAGATATGCTTTCATCAGTTTTCCTGACATTGGTGCCCAGGAACCATTCTCCACAATGGCTGCCTTTCTGTTCTGGAAATTCTTGATTTTCAGATGATACAGGAAATCTTCCATGCACGGGAAGAGCACTCCATCATAAGTCGGGCATGCCACAACCAGTTTGCTGTACTGATAAGCTTCCGCAATTGCCTCTGCCATATCATCTCTGGAAAGATCGAAGAACTTCACATTCTCTGCACCTTTCTCTTTCAGGATCTCTACAAATTTCAGCATGGCCCTCTTCGTATTTCCATGAATGGAAGCGCATGCAATCACAATACCGTCTTCTTCCGGTTCATAGGAGGACCAGGTCAGATATTTTCCAATATAATATCCCAGATCTTCTTTGAGCACCGGTCCATGAAGCGGGCAAATCATGGCAATATCAAGTGTTGCCGCTTTTTTCAGCAGATTCTGTACCTGTGCACCATATTTTCCTACAATATTAATAAAATATCTTCTTGCCTCATCTGTCCAGTCTTCTTCCACACTCAGTGCACCGAATTTTCCAAATCCGTCGGCAGAAAAAAGAATCTTCTCAGAAGCCTCATAAGTCACCATTACCTCTGGCCAATGTACCATCGGTGCCATAAAAAATGTCAGTGTATGACTTCCAAGAGAAAGGGTATCACCTTCTTTGACAGTTATCGTACGGCCTGTCAGATCAAAATCAAAGAACTGCGGCATCATGCCAAATACTTTTGCATTGCTGACAATCTGCATCTGTGGATATTTCGTACAGATTTTCTGAATGCTTCCTGCGTGGTCCGGCTCCATATGCTGCACAACCAGGTAATCCGGCAGACGGCCTCCCAGTGCCTTTTCTACTTTTTCCAGCCATTCCTCTGTTCTTCTCGGATCTACGGTATCCATAATCGCGATCTTTTCATCCAGAATCACATAGGAATTGTAGGAAACTCCGTTCGGCACATGATACTGACTTTCAAAAAGATCAATATCAAGGTCATCACATCCTACATATAATACGCTATCTGTTACTTTTACATCACTCATGATACATCCTCCATCTATATTGTCATTCTATGCATTAATTATCAGTCTGTTGGCTGGTAATGAATTGCCTCAGTGTTTCGGTAACACTTTTGCAGGTGCGGGCTGCATGTACTTTTACATCCGGTTTTGCATGATCCACTGCATAACTGTTAGGTGTCAGCTCCAACATGGAAATATCATTCTGATTGTCCCCGAATACCATCAGTTCCTCCGGCTTCAGCCCTTTTTCCTTCAGAACTGCCGATAATGCCAGTCCTTTTCCGGAATTTTTCTGAATCATATCAAGCCAGTCATTGCCGCCCCACACAAAATCTGCAAAATCTCCGTATTTTTCATCAAAGAAAGAACGGATACGATCTGCATGCTTCGGAAAATCATAGATATACATGGCGATTTTTACAATCTGATCGTCAATCTCCGAAAGATTCTGAAACATTTCTGTTTTATTTTTCAGCACACGAACCAGCTGATTTTCATACCATTCTGTCCGCGGCTGAATATAGCATGCCTTCGCTCCGGAAAGACAGATATCCGTCTCCGGGAAGCTCATAATGTCCTCTGCAATCGCAATTGCCTTTTCCCGCGGCACTTCCAAAATATACTGCTGCCGCTCCCGTTCCATGGCAAGGGCGCCGTTCTCGCAGACAAATCCTATGCGGTCCGCATAATCAGAAAACAGTCTCCTGACATTGGCATACTGTCGTCCGGTAGCTACATAGAACTGATATCCCTGATCCAGAAGTTCAGAAAGCACTTCAAAAAATCCTGGTTCTATCTCCTGTGTTCCTTCTGGAATCAATGTTCCGTCCAGATCACTGGCAATCAGTTTAATCATCAATTTCTCCTTCTTCAATCATGGTCCGGATCTCCTGCATGCGCTGATCCACACTGCTGATGATATCCGCACACTTTCTCAGTTCACCTACAATCATCTCCGGATTTTTGACATTTTTCTTGTATTTTAATTTATGGTCCACACTGGCCCAGAAATCCATGGCAATCGTGCGGAACTGCACCTCTACACGCATGTTCTTCTTCTGGTCAGACAGGAAAATCGGGGTCTGGATAATCAGGTGCAGACTCCGGTATCCATTTTCCTTTGGATTCTTAATATAGTCTTTTACCTGCAGTACGGTCAGGTCATCCTGCGCTGACAACATACTGGCTAGATAATAAATATCTTCCACAAATGAACAGATAACGCGGATACCCGCCACATCATTCAGCTTATCTTCGATGTTTTCCACAGAAAGTTCATATCCACGACGGTGCATCTTCTCAATGATGCTGGTCGGTTCTTTTACTCTGCTCTTAATGGACTCAAACGGATTACGTTCATGGCGTAGGGAAAATTCATCATTCAATACATTTAACTTCGTCTGAATCTCCCGAATGGCACAGCGATACTGCATAAGCAGCGTCTGAAAAGACTGTGCCTTCAGAAGTATGGACACCTGCTGCTCAGGCGTCATTTCCTTTAGTAACTCAATTCCTTTCTCTGCATCCAGTCTCGACATGGTTGTCACTTGATCTTCCATTTTATTTACCCTCTCTTTATGCACGCTTCCCTACGTGCTCCCCAGTTTTCTGTATAGTTCTTCTCTCCGATCCTTCTTTACCGGAAACTCTTCTCTGTATTTTGTTATATTATTATCAATCTCAAGTAAAAAAATCGCTTCTTCCGGAATCTGCTCATTGCCTGGAACGTTTCTTCGTTTTGCCGGTACAGCAGTTCCATCCGGTGCATAGACGATGCTGTCGCCGGAATAGTACTGTCCGCCCATGCTGCCCGCACAGTTTACCCCTGCGATATATACCTGATTTTCAATGGCTCTGGCACGAAGCAGCGTATCCCAGTGTTCTCTTCGAGCTGACGGCCAGTTGGCAGGCACCACGATAAGTTCTGCGCTCTTCGACAGAATCTGAAATGGTTCCGGAAAGCGCAGATCATAACAGATCTGTACTCCGATCTGAAAATTCCGCAAAGAACATACCGGAAGTGTCCCACCGCCTTTGAAATGCAGGCTTTCCTCTCCATAGCTGAAAGGATGAAGCTTGGCATAATCAAGAAGTTCTCCATCAGCTGATATCATGGAATAATGATTCTCGCAAAACTCCCCTGTATCTTTCACCCAGCCAGTGCCGATAGCTGTATGATAAGCTTCTGCAAGTTTTCTCACCCGGCATACAGTCTCTTTTTCCCTTTCCTTTGTCTTCTCCGTATTCATGGAAAAGCCGGTCAGGCTCATTTCCGGAAGCAGTAAAAGATCAATCCTCGTTCCTGCCAAGTCTTCCAGACAGACTTTCAGTTTTTCCAGATTTGCATCTTTATTTTCCCAGTTGATTTTTAACTGTCCAAGCGCTATTCTCATCACAGAATCGCCTCCTGACCTATTTTAACATGGAAAGTGCGATTTGTCGATTTCCGTTTTGCAACTATGTTCAGTTTATGGTATACTAGCAAAGATTGATATAACTACTAAATCGGAGGAAGTTTTATGGAACATCTGTATATACCAGGAAACTATCAGTCTGAGTTGTCCCTCTATGACACCCAGATTGCCATCAAAACGGTAAAAGATTTTTTTCAGCAGACGCTGGCTGAGCAGCTTTATCTGCTCCGTGTCTCCGCACCGCTGTTCGTTCGCCCGGAATCAGGACTGAACGACAACTTAAACGGCGTGGAGCGCCCGGTATCCTTTGGCATCAAAGAGCAGAATGACCGTCCGGTCGAGATCGTTCACTCTCTTGCAAAATGGAAACGAAATGCGCTGAAACAGTACGGTTTCCACGTAGGCGAAGGCCTTTACACGGACATGAATGCCATCCGCCGCGATGAGATCACTGACAACGTGCATTCCATCTATGTAGATCAGTGGGACTGGGAGAAAATCATCTTGAAACAGGACAGAAATGTGGAATATTTAAAAGAAACTGTCCGTAAAATTTACAAGGCACTGAAAAAAACAGAAAAATACATGGCTATCAAGTATGACTATATTGAGGAGATTCTCCCGAAGGATATTTTCTTCATCACCACTCAGGAGCTTCTGGACCTGTATCCGGACTGCACCCCGAAGGAGCGCGAGGATCGGATTACCCGTGAAAAGGGCGCTGTCTTCCTGATGGAAATCGGAGACAAGCTGACCACCGGCGAACCCCACGACGGCCGTGCACCGGACTATGATGACTGGCACTTAAACGGTGATATCCTGGTATGGTACCCGGTTCTGGGCCATGCTCTGGAGCTGTCCTCCATGGGTATCCGCGTAGACGAGGATTCCCTGGCACGCCAGTTAAAGCTTGCTCACTGTGAGGAGCGCGCAGAGCTTCCGTTCCAGAAAGCCATTCTGGAAAAGCAGCTTCCCTACACCATCGGCGGCGGCATCGGTCAGTCCCGTATCTGTATGTTCTTCCTGCGGAAAGCACATATCGGCGAGGTACAGGTATCCGTATGGCCGGATGAGACCAGAGAAGAAGCTCTGAAGAACGGAGTCGTACTTTTATAACATCTGCCATGCAGTTGAAAGAAGGTTTTTGTATATGAAAGAAAGAATGACCCAGAAAGACAGAGAGAAAATTCAGGCGGAGATTGATCACCGGAAACTGGTGCTCCGTCCCCAGATTCTGGATTCTCTGAAAGAGGCTCGGGCCCAGGGTGATTTAAGCGAGAACTTCGAGTATTATGCTGCCAAGAGAGAAAACGGAGCCAACAACAGCCGTATCCGCTATCTGGAGCGGCTTTTGAAGAACTCCGAGATCGTGGAAGACAATACCACATCCGATGAAGTCGGCCTCAATAAGACCGTTACCGTCTATATCGAAGAGGATGATGAATGCGAGACCTATAAGATCGTCACCAGCATCCGTGGTAATTCCATGAAAAATCTGATCAGTATTGAATCTCCGCTGGGAAAGGCTCTTCTTCACCACCATGTGGGTGACAAAGTCATGATCCCGGTCAGCGCGGATTACAGCTACGAAGTCATGATCCGTGAAATCAAAGATACCAGTGATGAGGAAGATGACGGCATCCGGGCATTTTGATGTCATAAACATTCGCAAATGACAGAACAACAAAAGTGACAGATTGTGAATAAGAACCACAGACGTTCCATTCACAGCTTGTCACTTTTTTCTAACTGATTCCCTCAAAATATCTATCTCATCAACGAAAATGTCCAGGGCCGTCACTTGAAGACATCAATGTCTACCAGGAAACAGCCGTTGGGCATATAGAAACGCCTCTCCCTGTTCTGCCCGCATTTCCTTGCATTCCCTGCAAACTCTTCTGATTTTTGTCTTCAAAATGAGAACATTGGACATATGAATCATCTACATGGCTCTGGCACCCACAACAAGAAGAATTATTGGATGTGCGAAGTCATTCTGCAGCTATCTGCCCGACCGCCACAAATTGTGCCGCGGAAATGTCGAAAAACAGGCGAAAATACTGCTCCGTGCAAGTATATGTGGGTAGAAGCAAACAGAAAAATTGCATCTGCCCAGCCATAGCAAAATAAACTCAGTGTCTTACTAACGAAAGCAGCGACTCTTCAATCCGTTTCACTGACTCTGCTACAAATTTCTTTCTCACTTTTTCATCTGCCAACTGAATGGCTGCGTCATTCATAGCTTTAAAGTCCGGTACTTCCGAACTTTCTTTGACTGAACCGGTGGGAAGATACCGCCAGACGGCCCACCAGGCGGACTGATCTGCTTTTGCAACTTTCAGGATCTGCTCCACGCAGTTTCTCGTCTCCTGATCATAGTCATCCACCTGATTTCCCAGTCCTTCTTTTGAACTGGATGCCGGATCGAATACACAGAATCCGGCAAACAATCGATTATCCACCTCAATGCGAAGCCAGAGCTGATAGGTCCTGATCATGACCGCATCTTTTACAATGTAATTAATTCCCGGATAGGTGGTATATGCATGGTCATAAAAGGTATCCACCTGTGTTTCATATCCATACCAGCCTATGTTCTGCTCCCGTTCCAGATGATATTTCTGCTCCAGCGGTTTCATCTGTGTCACAAACTCTTCCATCACTGAACGCAATACCTGTTTTTTCGCCAGATTCAGAGAATCTGCGATCTGCATGGCCGCCCGCAGGGAATCTGCGGAACCGGCAATCTCCTGTGCTGTCATATCTGTCATATTCTCCCTGGTAATTCCTGTAATCGTTCGAATCGTATCAATAAATTGCGTAAGCAGGGGTTTCATCTCTTCCCTGCTCACATTTCGACACTGTTCCAGCCAGTGTATAATATGCTCCTTAAAGGAAATACAGATCAGATCTGCCTCCGGCACCCGCTCGGTTCCATCAGACAGGCTGTAAGCACTCGGCATGGTTCCAAACCTGGTCAAATAAATAACTTTTGTCTGCGGATCTTTGGCTCTGCTGAACCGATAGTAGTCCAGACACTGCGCCTTCTGCTCACCAGCCAGAATCTTTACTTCCACCGGAAGGAACTGCCCGGCAGTTTCTATGACCAGATCAATCCTGCGATCCTCGTCAATCAAATATTCTGCCGTCACCACTGCATGTTTTACAACATCCGAATTCACCGCCTGCCAATGGAGTACTTCCTTCAAAAAGAGTTCCAGATATACGCTGCCCATTCCATGCTGTCCTCTGGGATTCAGAAGATCCTCCAGCACCCGGCAGATCAGCACTTCTTTCGTCTCAATTCCCAGTACCGAGAACAGGTTATAGGAAGTATTCTGCCTGCACGCAGCGGCAATCTTTTTCACACGCACCAGTAATGTGTCGTCCATCGTTTTTCCTCTACACAGTAATATCCGCAAATTCTCCCTTGCAGGCTTTCTTCAAATCTTCCGGTTTTAATTCCAGCTGGCTTCCAATCCGTCCGCCACTGACAATGATCTTATCGAGATTTTCCGCCGCTGCCGCAATCCGGGTAACAAACTGCTTTTTCATGCCGATGGCGGTACATCCGCCACGGACGTAACCTGTAATACTGTTAATATCTTTCACATGCACCATGGCAAGGGATTTCTCACCTACTTCGCGTGCCGCTTTCTTCAAATCCAGCTCTGCTTCAATGGGCAGCACGAACACAAAATAATTTTTGCTGTTTCCTACGGTTACCAGCGTCTTATATACTTTCTCATGAGGCAGATGAAGCATATCTGCCACCTGAATTCCATCTACAAATTCTTCACACTCATAGGTGTGTGCCTCATACGGAATTTTCATGCGGTCCAGCATCCGCATCGCATTGGTCTTTACTTCTTTTGTCTTGGACATGGTCCCATTCCTCCAGTCTTTTCTATCCCCCAGAGCATAGCACACATCCCTGAAAAAATCCATATCTTATATGGAAACCAGAAAGGAGGGTTCTTATCCTTGAGTACTGTACTGAAAGTCAGCGGCGTCTCCTACTCCTATCACACGCTCTCCGGTGAGACGCCTGCTTTGTCAAATATTACCTTTTCCGTGCCGGAAGGAGAGTTTCTCGCCATTGTCGGTCCCAGCGGCTGCGGAAAATCCACGCTTTTGTCCATGATTGCCTCTTTGATGGAACCAGAAAGCGGTACCATCTCCATCCATGGAGCTCCGGCTTCCATGAGCCGCCAGCGTATCGGTTATATGCTTCAAAAAGATCATCTTTTTGAATGGCGCACCATCTATAAAAATGTAATTCTCGGGTTGGAAATCCAGAACCGGATGACAGAAAAGAATTTGGAGCATGTAGAACAGCTGCTCCGGGATTATGGACTTGATCAGTTTCGAAATGCCAGACCTTCCGAACTGTCCGGCGGTATGCGGCAGCGGGCGGCACTCATCCGTACCCTTGCTTTGAATCCGGACCTTCTGCTCCTTGACGAACCCTTCTCGGCTCTGGATTACCAGACCAGACTTCAGGTTTGCGACGATGTTTACCGGATTATCCGCAAAGAAAAAAAGACCATTATTCTGGTCACTCACGATCTGTCAGAAGCTATCAGCATGGCGGACCGGGTCCTCATTCTCTCCCGCCGTCCTGCAACGGTGCAGGAAATCGTCTCCATCCACTTCGCCAATTCCGGTCTTCTTCCCATGGAGCGGAGACAGGCTTCTGAATTCAAGCAGTACTTTAATGAAATATGGAAGGAGCTGAATGTCCATGGAAGTCCCTGAAACTGTAGTTACTCCTTTACAGCAGCAGTATCTGAAAAAACACCGGCAGCATCACCTGTTTGTAGCTGTCTGCCGTCTTCTTGGATTTCTGCTGATTCTGACTGTCTGGGAGCTGGCCAGTGATTTTCAACTCATTGATTCCTTTATCTTCAGCAGCCCCCTAAAAGTTGTCCGCACCATCGGAACCATGTGGACAGATGGCTCCCTGATACGGCATACCGCTATCACCCTAGGCGAAACTGCAGCGAGTTTTATACTGGTCATTCTCTTCAGTTTTCTCACCGCCACACTGCTCTGGTTCTTTCATTCTCTGTCAGAAATTCTGGAACCATGGCTGGTCATCTTAAACAGTCTCCCAAAATCCGCCCTGGCTCCACTTCTCATCGTATGGCTGGGTGCCAGCATGCGGACCATCATCGTGGCGGGCATGTCCGTGGCCATCTTCGGAAGCATCATCAGCATGTATACCGCTTTCTGTGAAACCGATCCGGAAGCCATGAAACTAATCTATACCCTGGGTGGCAACCGGCTGCAGGTGATGACTCATGTGGTCTGTCCCTCCAGCCTTCCCTCCGTGATCAGTATCCTGAAAGTCAATATCGGACTTTGCCTGGTAGGTGTCATCATCGGTGAATTTCTCGCCGCCAGAGAAGGACTGGGCTATCTCATCATCTACTCCAGTCAGGTGTTCCGGCTTGACTATCTGATTGCCGCACTGATTATCCTGTGCGTGATTGCGTTTTGTCTCTACCAGCTTATTCAAAAACTGGAGCATCAGATACGGAAGTCACGGCTCTCATAATCGCCTGTTCCATAGCCTCGGCCATGAGAACTCCCGTGGTATTGATATCGGCCTGCACAGTGCCGACGGAGGCTGCATAGATGGTATCGCCGTCCGCCATGGTTCCCACCGGGCGGATGCAGCGGGCATAGGCATTTCTGGTCATAGCGGCCAGCTTATTCATCTCCCCCTTGGTAAATTCCCCATTGGTAATCACCACGCCGATAGTCGTGTTGGAATTGAAGAGAGTTGCCCGCTTGCTGATCGTGTAGAGCGCCTCCCGGCTGTCGGCAAAGCCGGTACCCGCTTCGTTCTTCAGACCAGCCAGCTTCTCACCATTTTCCGGATTGCAAATATCGCCCAGTGCATTGACCACCACAATGGCTGCCACACGAAGATCTCCCACTTCAAGTGCACATACGCCAAGTCCTGATTTGCTGGAACGTTCTATTCCGTATATTTTTCCAACCGTTGCACCGATACCCGCACCTATGCTGCCGGACAGCGCTTTGTTATGCTGCAGTGCATCCTCGCAGGCTGCGTAACCCATGGCTGCATCCGGACGGATATCGGCTCTTTTATAACCCAGGTCATAGATACAGGACTGGCATACCAGCGGAACGCGGGCATATCCGGTGTCAAAGCCGAAACCGTGTTCTTCCAGCCAGTGCATGACACCGTCAGAAGCAGCCAGTCCATAGGCAGAGCCGCCGGATAATACAATGGCATTCACCGGATTGTCTGCCGTCAACGGAGAAGCCAGAGGCGTCTCTCTGGATGCCGGACCACCGCCGCTTACATCCACGCCAGCTCTGGCTCCTTTGTCTTTGTCAAACAACACCACTGTCACACCGGTACCCGCTTCCTCTTTCTGTGCATTTCCAATACGGAAGCCATCCATCTTTTCGATCGGAAATTCTTTTGCCAGTCCCATGGTCAATCCCCCTTCTGCTCTATGTTCCTGTTTTATTTATGAAGCGCCGTTCCCAGTGCGCGGGAAATTGCTCCTGCCAGCAGGAAACATACAATGGCCTCAATGGCTCCCTGCACACCTACGAATGCGACGACAAATGCAAACGGATTGGTAACGCCGAATGTGCTTACAAATCCCTGAATAT
Organism: Hominiventricola filiformis; assembly: GCF_020686965.1. Classification (NCBI taxonomy): domain Bacteria; kingdom Bacillati; phylum Bacillota; class Clostridia; order Lachnospirales; family Lachnospiraceae; genus Hominiventricola; species Hominiventricola filiformis. The sequence continues at coordinate 19,492 of NZ_JAJEPS010000014.1, forward strand.
AATCTGTATTGTAGAAAAATACAACCAGTGAGCTCATAAAGAACAGAGTGTTTAACAGCGGGCATGCAAGACTTGCAATAAGATATGCACCATTTTTCATGTTTTTATGAAGCGCCTGGAAAATCAGGCCACAGAGCAGTCCTTCCAGCACACGGGGAATGATACAGGTAATTGCCGTTCCCAATGGATTAATACTGAACAGCATGGTTCCAAAGGCTCCCATACCGAAGCACTGCATAAAGCTGGTGATACCAAAAGCCAGACCGCAGATGGCGCCGCCTTTCGGTCCTAAAATAATGGCACCGACTGCAACCGGTACAGTCAAAAAAGTAATGGAAAGACCCATGGTCTGGAAATATCCCAGCGGTGTAAATGCCATGATGAAAATAATGGCTACCATAAGTGCCAGTTCCACCATAAATAATGTCTTCTGTGAATGCGTGTTTTTCATTTTTCTCTCCTTTTGTCCAGTGAAACGGCGCAGCATAGGCAAACGTCCCCTGTCTCCTGGCTCCTGTTTAATTTCTGGGGAAAATAAAATGAACGAAACTTCAGAAAAACCGCAGATTTGCGGACAAACAAAACACAAAATCCAAAAGAGTCTTTTTTCATAAGTTGCCGCCTGTAAGGTCAGCACTTTCTTCGTCTCTTTTTGCATTTTCTGTCTTTAGAATAACAGATGTCTTACATGATGCGTTTTCCTGTGGAATAACGTTCTTTTCTACTATAGCACAATTTTTTCAGATGGCAAGAAGTTTTTTGTGTTTTCTCATTGACTTTTTTCCTGTCCGGTGCTATATTTCAATTAGACGCTTAGATAAATGTCAATTTTGATACCTACAATTCTTTAACACCTAACTGGTATTATAAAGTGTTACGATAAAATCCGCAATGCCTTGATTTTACTACAGTTTTGGCAAGTGAGCTTTCCCTTAGACTTTCCCTTATGTTATATCCTTTTCCCTTGTGTTACGACACCTCATAAGGGCAAAAACAAGGGAAGCAAAATCCGGTAACAGCTAATAACATTATATAAATCACATAATCGGCTGGAACTGGTCAAGATGCTTCTACAGCTGAAACAGATAAGAGAAAGGACTTTGCAATATGAATATCGTTCATGCAGAATATAATAAATATCACAACATCATAGACATCAATTATTACAATGGCTACATACTTCGGATTGACTGTGGCAAGGCAGAAGATGGATTGATTACTACTCCTAACTCTCAACGAATGTTGGATGCACTGGCGATTGACAATCCACTAGAATATGCCCGTTTGTATCTTGATTCAGAAATGCAAGATTGGGTGAATGCGATGAATATGGAATGGTATAGCACTTGATAAAAGAACATAAAAATGAGAAGAAATCTGTCAAAAGTATTTCTATAAAATACGATATTTCTTTAGCCCTTCCATAAATAATGAAATAGAGCCGATAACTCACAATCGAAATAACGAGTGATTCATCGGCTCTATATTTTATGGTTATGGATATCATGAGTATCGCTTTATATGCAATTGCTATTTTGTTAATTCCCAATATTTATGACCCATAAAGAAGATTGTTAATTCGTTTTGATCTACTTCTATCTCAAAATTCACGCTATTATCTCTCTGTTCCACAAAAATCATATTTGAGGAAGATATGCTATATAATGCATTGCCACAGGTAATACCCAATTCGGGCATATCTTTGTTTACAACAAGTCCTCCATTTTCTTGAAAGGTAAACACTTCCTCTGCATTTGCATTCTTCCATGTACCAATAATATTTTTTTTATTCTGAATGTGCTTTATTTTTCCAACACATACAACGATAAGTATAGCTACACTTACAATTAAAGCAATGCCTACAACACTCTTTGCCAATTTCTTTTTATTCAATTTCTATTATCTCCATTTTTAGTTTCTTTAAGATTGAATGATTCCATATTGCTTAATTCAGTATCTCCATGAATTTCTAACATTGATACGCTTCTCACAGGAAATAGAATAGGAGAGATTCATTCATAAATAATTAAATCATTCATACTTACCTGAATTTGTAATGTTTTTCCATATTTTCTCATAATTATCTACTATAGTTTTTTCTGAGGTCAAAAATGCAAACATAGATATACTTGAATAGAGAGTTTCCGCCGAATCAAAAACCACACAACTTTCATCATGAGTTAGATTTCTCTTTGAATATATTTCCGATACAGGCATAAATGAATTTTCTTCCTCTTTGGTGTATTTATACCCATCAATACATCCTAGATTTTTTAAAAATATTAAATAAGTATCTTCGGTCTTCAGATATTGCCATCCGTTAGTGTAAAATTCTTCACCTCTAACAAATGATACAGGTTCTATAATGTAAATACAGTCACCTACTGAAAGATTAGCAGAATTATCCTTATAGATTTCCTCTATTTTTACCATTGTTTTTGTTGATCGTAAACTCATTTCACGAGAATTTGTTACAGTTATACGAGCTATTAAAGAAGAATCTTTTTCCATATCATCCAATGAGTAATTACTTTCATTGTTAAAGTAAGAAGTTTTCTGCCCTCCTGTATAGAAAATTTCCATAGCTGTATTTTCTGATAAAGCAATATCAGGATCATGAACCCCTGTAGTTGTTTTTATCCCAGTCTTTCCATAGAATAAGGCTGTCACCATACAAATGATTACAACACAGATAGTTAATACAAATTTCTTCATTACATCAACTCCTTAATTTTACCAAATTCCATGCATATCTTCTCATCCGCTAATATTTCAATATCTTCTTTATTATGGCTTGTCAGTATAGTAATGGTATCATTCTTTTTTTCTTCCAATATACGTTCACGAAATAAATCAATGCTATGCTGATCCAATGCGTTAGTTGGCTCATCCAAAAGCAAAATTTTTGGATGTTCCATCAGTGCTTGACAAAGAGCTAGTTTTTGACGCATTCCTAATGAATATTTATTTACTTTTTTCTTTGATTTGGGATCAAGACCAAAGTATATCATTATTTCATATATTTCTTCATCTGATACAATTCCTTTTATATTGGAAAGCATTTTCAAATTTTCAAATCCTGAATACATACTCCAAAAAGAAATATTTTCAATAACAGCTCCTAAATCTGGTAAAACATCCATATCTTTATGTAATGCCTTGTGATTATATTTTATGTATCCTTTGTCTGTATTTATAAAACCTGCAATGGCTCTGAGTAGCATTGTTTTACCTGAACCATTTTTACCATATATTCCATATATTTTACCAGATTCAAATGTATAACTGATATCATCAAGCACTTTTTCACCTTTAATTGACTTTGAAATAGATTTTACATATAAATTCATGGATATCATTCACCTCACAATATTTGTTTTTTTTCGCAAAGAAATTTACCTATCCACACCAAAACAGCGGATGATATAACTGAAATGAGACAGCTTGACTTAAAATTCAATAAATCTATATTGCTTGTAGTCCATTCGTAATTTTCTTCGACATAATATATAATAAGCTTGTTATGCCAATTAAATAAAGGAATATGTAGCAAGGAATAATGCCAAATTTTCCATATAACATTTCCCATTGAAAAATAAAATCCACACACCATTACTGGAATAAAAAATACAATAAATGCAACGATGTATCCTATAATTGAATCTTTCCAAAATGAAAACAAATAACTAATCATTTGCAAATGAAAAATCTCTATCAATAGCATAAAAATAACTTTGAAATCTTCTAAGCCATTAGAGGTATGCTCTACAAAAAGAAAAAACAAATAATCGGAAACAACTACAATACAGTCACGTAATATCATTTTTATTAATATATCCTTATAAATTATGTGTTTTTTCCCATAACGAGGAAGTAGAATTACCATGTTATCATTTGCATCATTAAATAAGTCCATTGTAAGATAACAAATCTCAAGGATAAACAAAATCGCAAAAAATGATAAAGATATAAGGTCAAACGAATGATCTATTAGTATTCCCCCAAAATATATTTGTGAACGTACTCCTTCTGTTATTGTAACCAGACTATTATGAAACCCCAAGTACACATTAGCATAAAAATATCTAATTACAAATGTTATAAGTGATACTAGTAAGCATTTTCCAACATTAACATTCAAAATTTTTTTCTTATATAACTTCATAATTTTTTATTTTTCTCTGTATAATGCCAATACTTAATCCAAAAATAAGCAATATCAGAACAATTTCTCCTATTATATTTCCATGAACATTAGGCATAATATAACCTTGTATAGAGAATTCATTTAGCCCAAAGACAGAAACAATCAAATTAAAAACAATATAGAATATAAACAAAGCACCAGGTATCTTTGCGAAATATAGAACTTTCATTTTGTTATAATATGAAAGAGCATAAGCTAAGATAGCTAATCCCGAGCCAAAAATTCCGTAATTAAAAATGTATATTAGATTATATAAAGTTGGATGTTGCAATCTCACCATATCAAGAAAATTGTCAGCGTTATATGATACCAAACCTATAGCGTAATCAGGTTCTCCCCAAGCACTGTCATATCCATGTATTGGATATGTCAAGTGGCATAATAATAAATTTATGAGCATTGGTATTGTTATTGTCAAAAAGGTTACAATCAGAATGCCAAATAATTTTCCTGCTAAATATTTCTTTTTCCCGATTCTTTGAATAAGTAGGATTGAACTATTGCTTTTTTCTTCTCTTATTAAGGAAAGTGATGCAATAATTGTTGCATAAACAGGCAATAACAGATACATTATATATGGAATATATGCCGCTTCAGTGCCCTGTAATACGAAATTTTCATTTGCTGAACGAATAAATTGATAACTTTTTCCTATATCATTTTTTACACATAAAATATACGAAGCAATATTTAAAATCATTAGAGCAATAAAAACAACTTTATATTCTGCACGATCAATACAATGTTTGATTTCTATAAGAACCATTTTTTTCATAATCTTTACCAAAAGGGCATAAACCCACGAAGAGGTTTATGCCCATCCCTTCTGTTATCTAAAATCTACATTTCCACTTACAAATGCAGTTGATAATTGAGATTGATAATTTTCCATTCCCATACCGACCTGTGTGTTAGTAGAATTATAACCGCTCTTGGTAAAGATTAAATTACAAGATCCTGTTCCAACACCCTGCTTATACTTATTAGATATTTTACTCTTGCTGTTATTGACAGCCCAGAAATTTGCGTAAGAGGTATTGGTAATTGCTGTTACCTCATTTGTGATGTAATCATCGGATGTTGTTTTTGCATGCATAGAGGTAAAGTTATTAGTCTTATTCAGTTTAAGTGCATAAGCGGTGTAAGATGCCGCCTGAGAATATGCTGCTGAAGAAAGAAATACACATCCTGCACAAAACAAACCAATACCTACTTTTGCAATCTTCTGTTTTAAACTTTTTAACATCATAGTCAATTCCTCCCAATCTTATTTTTTTAACTGCGTTGGTACTTTTGGTTCATACAACAAACCACGGCACAATGAATTTGCATTACTTCGAGCAATAGCAGTCACTGCCTGAAGTACGAGACGGGCACTTTTCTGGGGTGCCTTGTTTACTTGCTTATTGTCCATCGTTTTCACCCCCCCTCCTTAATTGTCTGACAATTACAGACAACTTTATTTGTTTACCATGGTATGTGCTTAATATAACAGAGTATTTAATTTTTTCAATCCCTCTATGCACGAATGGTAGCCCAACATGCACGAACTGTTCTACATATAGGTATAAAACCGAAAAGATGGCAGATAGGTTAAGCACCTACCTGCCATCTTTAATCTATATATTTCAGAAATAATGATTAATTATTGTCAGTCTCATATATAGATTTATAACGCTCTCGATCAACTGGAATAATCTCATTATCATTAGCATCTTTATATGTAATAAACTCATCGTATTCTGTAACTGATTTTTCCTCTGAGACAGAATTAATAGAATACATATTCGAATCGTTACACATTACATTTGAATTTGGACCAGAAATTAGTAACGAACCATCCTCTTGTGCATATGCCAAAAAGATATAAATGGAATTTTCGGAAGGCAGTGAATCATTCTCAAACAGATAAATAGCATCTTGTTTTTCTGAAATTCCGCCTTGTTTAACAATAGGAATAGGTTTATCTGTAATAAGTTCACCTTTTATATTTTCGAGAACCTGAATAGTATAATTAGTGTAAGGCGAACCGACCTCCTTAGGATTTCCTTTTTCATCTTCAGTCGTTATAACATTTCGATACTCGGTTCCATCGCAACTGACAACCTTTGCTACAAATACGTAATCACAGATACCAACAGCTTCGCGAATGTTATCAGTATCATATACAAAAGATGCGTGCATCTGGTGGATTGGCAAGTTAGATACATTTGTATTCAGTTGACTTGCATTATTTTTGGATGCACATCCTGTAAAAAACATTCCTACGATAAGAACAATAGACAAAATACCATAGATACTTGATTTTTTCATAGCGTTCTCCCTCCCCTAATAATTATTATATGCGGCATCATATGAATCTTTATCATTTTGAGATAATGCCTGCGTACTAGTATGTCCCGTAATTGCTGCATCCATAACATCTGTTGAAGTACTGTGATCCAACCCTAATGCATGTCCCAATTCATGTGTCGCTACATTCTGTTTTTTACTATTACTATAACCGCTCATATAATAGGTATTGAGTTCAATTTTACCACTAGAATATGTCATGCCTGCCCATCCATTCGAAGCATTGACATCGCTTACGTATACATCTTCTACAACAAAAGCACTGTCTTTTCTGATTACTCCAGATTTATATGCATTCCATGTGGCAGCCCCAGTGTTAATATAACTCATGTAAGTGCTGTTTCCGTCATAGTCTAGATGTTTGCCAGAATCAACAAGATCCCATGTTTGTACATAAGCTTGTGCAAATGCCGTAATAGGAAATAGCATTGCTATAGCCATTAAAGTTATAATGCTATACAATAAATGATTTTTTAAAACAGATTTTTTAAAATGCATACTCCTTCACTCCTTTTCAATCATGTAACAACGGTTATCTTCAATTATTCTTAAAGGTTATCTTTATGAAAATTGAAACGCAACACATACTAGTACACATTATATATCCTGTTAATATTCCTAAAGTACGACATCTTATCATCTCCACTCCATATTATAGATTCTCAGAATACTTAAGATGTAGTAGTATACCTTGAATATAACAAAATCTTTATACTTTTCAATACCTCTATGCATGAATGGTAGCTCACTATGCACAAACGGTAGCATATTATGTTGTGTACCTACTTTATTGATGATAAAATATGACGGAGAATGATTAAAGGAAGTGGTAGCTATGCTATATATTGACTCAATATGGGAATATATTGTTAATTTCTTAGAACTGGCATTGTTTATAATATTTATCCATAAAAAATTGCGTATTCGAGCAAATTATAAACATCAAGCAGTTTTGATGTTTCTTTTCGTATCATTTCAGTTTGCTGTGTTATGCACGCTGAATAAAATGGGAATATCATCCTACAGCACTTTGATGTCATCTTGTGTTTTGGACATTGGATATGCAGTATTGTTCTATCGTGATAGTATAATTCGCCGTATCTTTTGGGGCTTTTCGTATTCCATCATTTGCTTAGTTGCAGAACAGATTTCGTTCTTTATTCCCGTTACTCTTTATAAAGGAGCGTCTCTGGAGCTATTATTAGGTGGAACATTACGGAAGCCATATACCATGTTATATTTGGCAATGATAGCTGTTTTTGTCTTGTTATTTCATTCTATTGGAAACAAAGACATATCTCTTTCACCGTTCCAAAAAGTTGCATATATTTTCATCGCAATTTCTGGACTTGCAATCGGGCACTACATATTAAGGCTGACTTTGGAATCTGTTGATAAATTTGGTGATTCATCCTTTTCAGCTAGGCTATCATTGGTTGACTTGCTTTTTATTATTTTATTTTTAGTATTGATGCTATACATATACCAGCTAGGTTATTCAAAAGAAGAAAACATACGATTACTGGAAGAACAAAAGATTTATGAGCTGGAAAGGACTGAGTTCAATAGCTTATCTGAGACAACTGAACGATTACGAAAAATGAAACATGATATGCAGATTTATGTGGATGCAATCAACGTATTAGCAAAAGACAAGAAATGGGATGAACTTATAGCATATACAGAGCAATACCATAACACTCTTGCAACTACGCAAAGTGCCATAGCAACGGGAAATATTGCTATTGACTGCATACTTACCGCAAAACTTGATTATGCTGAAAAACACGGAATTAAGACAGAATATTCTATTATGGCTCCTGAAAATTTTCCGCTTGATTCTGTTGAGCTTTCATCCATACTTGGAAATATATGGAATAATTCCATTGAAGCAGGAGAAAGACTTATAATCTCTGATCCAACCGAGCATCCATACATTTATTTTTATATTAAACCTTACCAGAATATGATACTGATTCACATTGAAAATAATTATGATGGTGTGATAAAAGGTAGCATTGATGGAGACATTTTGAGTGTTAAACAAGGAAAAGAACATGGACTTGGGATAAGACGAGTAAAAGAGCTTGTAGAAAAGGCAGATGGCGTATTGCAGATTACATCTGATAACAAAATTTTTTCCGTACATATTATGATACCGGATAAGGAGAATAACAAACTACTATGAAAATGAAAATAACCATACTTGAAGATTCTGTGATCGAATCAGAACGGCTGAAAAATGGAATAAGAAAATACGGGCAGCAATATGATTGGGATATTGAAATTGACGAATACGAATCGGGCGAAGAATATTTTTCAAAAAATTCTGAAGGCACAACTATACAGGCTTCAGCATTTTTCCTTGACATACAAATGGGGCAAATGAATGGAATTGAGGTTGCTAAACGCCTTCGTGAATCTGGTTATCAAGGTATTATTGTATTTTTAACAGCTTTTAGAGAATATGTATTCCGAGGATATGAAGTCAGAGCTTTAAACTACTTGCTAAAACCCGTCAAGGAAAATACTCTTTTTCTGTGTTTGGATGAAATCGCGAAGGAGTTATCTAATAATACCTACATATACCGAAACAAGCAGGAAATTGTAAGTATTCCCTATGCAGATATATTGACATTTTCGAGCAGATTACATTATGTGGATATATTGACCGTAGACGGCAAATGCTATGAACAAATGTCTACCCTAAATAAGATTATTGTCCATTTGCCAAGTGAATTTATCCGAACCCATCGTTCTTATATTGTAAATATGGCACATATCTATCGTATTACATCAGGAACGATTGAATTGTCAAATCATCTAACTACACAAATCGCACGTTCTTATTCCAAAGACGTGATAAGTGCTTTTGCCAAATATACAACAAGATTTGATACAAGCGGGGATTTTGAATGATTACGAAGTGGGCTACATCTATTGCTAATAAGTTAGCAGAACTATCCGGGGAGGATGTTTCTGCGGATCAATTAGAAATATACATATATGGCTTAGAATGTTTTTTGAATACTTTTATAACCATAGTGTTATTGTTCGTATGGGGAGTTTTATCACATACACTCGGCTATACCCTAATTTGGGTAATTACCTTTTCATTGTTACGACATTATACCGGAGGTGCCCATGCTCCAACGCAGTTAACATGTATCTTAGGCAGCTTTTTTCTCGGTTGTCTTGATAAGTGGGCTATAATCTATTTAAAGCCAACTGTACTAGGATATTTGATACTTGTCCTTATGTGTATATTATTTGCACCTATAAGTAACCATAAAATATGTTTAACCACCAAACAAAAATGGATACATAAACTTATTTCTGTGATAATTGTTAGCATTGGATTTCTGCTGTTTTATAAAATTGGAAACACGAAGATGAATACCACATTGTTTTATTCCTTTTTCTGCGTAATCATTCTTATGATAGTCGAAACAATTAAAAATCTAATGAGACACTTTAAATAGCAGGATGACTTTTCATAAATATTCAAAAAAGATAAAGAATTTGATGGTCTTTATCTTTTTTGAATTTAATTAGATTATCTAGCTCCTCTGTCTGATGGCGAACGATAGTTAAAATCTCTGTCCTGTTCCCGTTTCTGAACTTCTGCCTGTTTTTCTGCCAGCTTTCGATGGATTGAGTTTTCTCCATACTTGGAGTTCCATTCCTTGTTTGCTTTGACATAGGATTCATACTCGGACTTGCCTTGTTTATAGACTTGCAGGAACGCATCTACCGTTGGATATTTGTAATCCTGCACGATATGGGATAATCCCTGCTTCATAATCTTAATCGTTTCTGCGTATTTGTTAGACTGTGCCTGCAATTCCTTTCGTTTCTTTCCTTGGAATAATCCTGTACAGTTCTTCAAATCCTCGTCAATAAGGTCTTTTTTCACTTCCTGCGTATGAATGGCTCTGTTTTGTCGTTTAAGTTTCTCCATAATCTCTTCAAGTCGCATCTCATAATCGTGTGCCAGCTCAGACATTCTTGGTCTTGGCGGAATAACGGTCTTTTCTGCGGTAGTAGTAGCAGGTGCTTTGAATGGTTGGGTCACAGCAGGAATTGTCTGATTGTCTGTCTGTGTAACGGATGGAGCTGGTTGTTTCTCTTGTTTTTCATTTCTTCGCTCCATAAGGTCGGAGATTCTGGCTTTCTGTTGTTCCTGTTTCTGTATCAGCAACTTTATGAGTTCTTTTAACAGCTCGATTGCCCGAAAGATAATCATAAACAAAAGCTCCGGATGATTGCCATACTTGTGAATGGATTCCTTAATCGGAGTTGAAATCTGTTCCTGCTTTACCTTTAAGATTTCCTTTCGCTCCATCCCCGATACCAAAGCGTGATCCACAGTACGATTCCAGTCCTGTATGACCTTATTATTGAGTGTAATCTTATCTGCCTTTGGATTGTTCTTACCGATTTTCTTAGTGGCAAGATAGACATCCCCACGCTTGAATGCAGACAGCTTTTCTTTCTCATCTTTGACAAGTCCGTTGATGACATCGGTATAAAATACCTTGACCTCATCTAAGAAATGTTCCTGCTTAAAGCGAGCGTCCTTGATGGTAAACATCTGTCTTTCGTAGACCTCACCTTTCTTGATCACCTTACACCTTTTACGGATAGTTCCATTCTCGTCTAGGATTTCTTTCTTGGTACGAACATGATTACCTTTCTCATCATAGAACATATTTCTGGTGGCAATCTTTTCTATCGGTTCGTCAAGATAATTTCGTTCTGCAAAGATAAGATGGATATGATAATTCGTCTTTCGTTTGTTATGATGGAGTGCTGCAATACAATCAACACCATACCGACTTTTGAATTTATCCGTCATATATTTTAATAGTCCGTCTGGCGGATAATCCACAAAGGATTCCGGCAGGGCAATGATAAATTCTCTTGCTTCGATACATTTTCCCTCTGTACCGCTTTTCTTAAATTCTGCCTGATTGCACTTGGCAAGTTCTGTCCAAAATTTTCGGTCTGTGGTTTCATATACCGCATAGAGATTTTCCTGTTTTTTGTCACTGGAGATATAATAGATTCTTCCACGAACATTATGGAGCTTTGACATCTGCACAAATGAATTTCTTGGCATAGCGATTTCCTCCTTTCCCAGTTTTGATTTTGGAAAAGAGGACAGATAAGATAGATGAGATGTGAGTAGTAAACTTTCCCTGTGAGCGAGTGCATAGGCACTCGTCTTGCGAACACATCCGCCTTGTGGCGGCTAAGCCTCGCAGAGCGAAATACACAGAGTACAAAACGAAGTTTTGTGCGATGGGTGTATTTCGCTCTCAAACGCCGAGGGCTTGCTTATGAAGTTCACTTTTAGCTGTAACTGTTCCCTCAGCACCTAATTTTGTGCCTTTAATGGCACACTTTTTATGTGCCGTATCCGGCACTCCCTTTTCTTAACAGAAATGCTAGAAGATTGCTATGAAAATCAGCGAAACAATAGACGAATCCGTTAGCACTTTTGCCTTAACAATAGCATTGTTCTATTATTCAGACTTTTTAGCAAAAACCGTAGAAACAGTAGAAGTCTGCTATTAAAATCGAAAAAACAATAGCACGATTCGTTAGCATTTTTGCCCTGACAATAGCATTGTGTTACTTCGCTTACTTTTAAACTGTGTCTGGCAAGGAAGTGGTAGTAAAAGTTCCTATTAAATTTCATTTTTAATAGTGCATTGTTTTATTACATTTTGATTTTAATAGAGCTTTTTACTATTAACTCTTTGAAAATGTACCCCATAGATTGGACACTCAAAATCATAGTAGCGTACACTTTTTGTCATAGGTCGGACAGCTTTTTTCATAGCTACACTTGGTATGACTTCTCACAGCACTTTTTGTAAGTTGGGTGGACTTGTCCTACCAGTCGGCTTCACTTGGGTGGATGGTTGCACCCACTTCATTTTCTGGCTTGGGTGGACTATTCATAACACCTTTTGCATCTTGGGTGGACTTGTCCTACCAACAAGCTATAACTGGGTGGACGATTGCACCCATTCACATCCATCTTGTCCTCATTTTCCAAAAGTTCTGGTTGTATCTGAGGACTTGTCCGTGATATAATCTATTTGCGTGTAGGTATATCATGGCTTTTAGTCAGATACATACCAGAGGGATGGTCTTAGGACTGTCCCTTATTCATTTTTCATTGTTCCCTTGACCGCTTTTACTGCGTGTCTGTCTCGTAAATCCTTCCCCTCATTGAGAATCAGAAACTCGTCTAATCGTTCCCTGCGGATTAAGATTTTTCTTCCCACTCTAAGGATAGGCAGCTTTTCCCATTCCACAAGATTTCTAAGAGTGTTTCTTCCGATACCTGTATAGTCGGCAGCTTCTTCAATGGAGAGAGCAAACTTTAATTCTGTCATTCGATCACCTCATTCCTGCGTAGGATTACAAGTCTTGTATATCAGAGGATGTTCCTTTTTGAAGAAAGGATTAGCCTTTTTTAAAACTTGCGTTACGCAATTCTGATTAAAGTATATATCTTTTATAACGCTATGTCAAGCCTTACGAAATTCTATCATCTTTTATAGAATTGCGTATTGCAATATATCGTGTTATGTGGTATAGTAATGACATACCGAAAAAGGAGGTTCGCAAGTATGTTAAAAGATAAAGAATTGCGAAAGACAATCGGTAGCAGAGCAAAAAGCCGTAGACAGGAGTTAGGATTGAACCAGCCTTATGTCGCTGAAAAAATGGGCGTGACAGCCTCAACCATTCAGAGATACGAAGCAGGAACGATTGATAACACCAAGAAAATGACCTTAGAAGGTCTGGCAGATGCACTTCATGTATCTGTGGAATGGCTGAAAGGTGAGACGGACGAATACGAAACAGACATTACGGATAAAAGAGAATTACAGATTCGTGATGTGATGACTTCCATTCTGAATAAGCTCCCTTATGATATGGAACAGTCCGAAAGTGATTTTTCCAAAGACCTGCTACTACTGATGTTACGGGAATACGAGCTGTTCGTGGATTCGTTCCAGTTCGCTTGTAAGAATTTCAAAGGAAATACAGATAACAAAATGCTCGCCCAGACAATGGGGTTTGAATCCAATAAGGAATACAATGAGATTATGTTCCTTAGAGAAATCACCCACACCGTCAACGCATTGAACGATATGGGCGATATTGTAAGACTGTATTCTAAGAATCCTGAGACAGCGAAAAATCGACTAGCCAATCTTTTATCAGAAAAAGATCCCGATTCGGTATAGATAGGCAGACGGAGCTATGATATACTTACACGCAAGAAGCATTTCACCAGTTCCGATTGCCGATATCGAAAGGAGAAACGATTATGGCAAAAGGTTCTGTAAGGAAGAAAGGCAAGAAATGGTACTACCGCTTTTATGTGGAGGATGCAAGTGGTAACTTGGTTCAGAAAGAATTTGCAGGTACGGAGAGCAAATCAGAGACAGAGAAAATGTTACGCAAGGCTATGGAGGATTATGACGCAAAGAAATTTCTAGCCAAAGCGGACAACCTCACACTCGGACAGATGCTAGATGTATGGGCAGAGGAAGATTTGAAAACGGGTTCACTTAGCAACGGTACAGTCGGTAACTATTTACAGGCAGTAAACAGGATTAAACAACACCCAATCGGAAACAGAAAACTAAAGACAGTCACTTCGGAGCATTTGCAGAAGTTTATGGATTTACTTGCATTTGGCGGTGAGGAAGGAAATTTTAAGTCAAAGGGTTACACCATCGACTATATCCGTTCTTTCCACGCAGTCCTGCAACAGTCCTTCCGATTTGCAGTCTTTCCAAAGCAGTACATCACATTCAATCCAATGCAGTATGTGGTAATGCGTAGGAAAGCCGAGGAAGATGTGGATTTGTTTTCTGATAATGATGAGGATGCAGAGGTTATCAACCCGATTACACCAGAGCAGTATCAAACGCTTATGGAGTATCTGGAAGAAAGAAACAAGCCTGCTGTCCTGCCGGTACAGATAGCGTACTACACAGGTCTTAGACTTGGAGAGGTATGCGGACTGTCTTGGAGTGACATTAACTTTGAGGAACAGTATCTGACAGTACGAAGAAGTGTCCGTTACAACGGAGCAAGGCACAAGACCGAGATTGGTCCGACAAAGCGAAAGAAAGTCCGTATCGTGGATTTCTGTGATACGCTCGCTGACATCTTAAAGAAAGCGAAAAAGGAACAGAGAAAGCAGGTATTCAGTTACGGAGAACTCTATCAGAGGAACTACTACAGGGAAGTTAAGGAAAAGAATCGTATCTACTATGAGCTTTATCATTTGGATGGCACAGAGGACATTCCGCTTGATTACAACGAGATTGACCTTGTATGTATCAGACCGGACGGAGCATACGAAGCCCCTGCAACGGTTGAGACAGCTTTAAGGACAGCAAGGAAACGATTGTCGGAGCTTGATGATAATTTCCACTTCCACACCCTGCGACACACTTATACCACAAACCTGCTCTCAAATGGAGCAGCACCAAAGGATGTACAGGAATTACTTGGACACTCGGATGTAAGTACCACTATGAATGTCTATGCACACGCTAACCGAGAAGGTAAGCGAAACTCAGCCCGACTACTTGATAAGGTGGTTGGAGAATAAAATCGAATAAGAAAAACTTTCCCTTGTAGATACCTCATAAGGGCAAAAACAAGGGAAAAGGATACATATAGAGTGGCAAGGCATACCGCCAAGTCGCATAAAATAAGGAAAGTTGAGATTTTAGTTATACAAATGTCTAATTATTATCTGTAAGGAGGTATCTCATGGGTTTTCAGGAAAGCTTCAAAGCCCTGTCCGATCCCACCAGACGGGAGATCCTGAATCTGCTGCGAACAGGCCCTCTCTCGGCCGGAGAACTGCTGGAACATTTCTCTATGACCGGAGCATCCCTCTCCCATCATCTGTCCATCTTAAAAAACGCCGGACTCATCGATGATGAGAAGAAGGGAAAATTTATTTTCTATACATTAAACACAAGTGTACTGGACGATATCCTGAACTGGATGATGTCTTTAAAGAAAGGAGATTCCCATGAAGAATCCTAAACTTCGTATTTTAAACTATGTGATTCCGCTTATCACTCTGCTTGTTTCTATTGTCTGCTATTTTCGGCTGCCTGACCAGATTACCTTAAGCTGGGATTTAAACGGCGCAGCCTCCTCCTACGAAGCGAAATGGCATTTATTTCTTATGAGCGGTATGGGACTTGTCATCGCAATCCTGTTCGACATACTTCCCCATGTGGATCCGAGGAAGAAAAACTACAGTAAATTTGAACATTTTTACGATCAGTTCTGTATTTTTATGCAGCTCTTTCTATTCGGCATGACCTCCATCACTCTGGTGGAAAATTTCCGTCCGGGAACTGTCAATATTCCACTGGTAATTACGATCGCCATCGGTATTCTGTTCCTCTTTATTGGAAATGAACTGCCGAAAGTAAAAAGTAATTTCTTCATGGGCATACGGACTCCATGGGCTCTTTGCAGCGAAGAGAACTGGCGCAGAACTCACCGTCTGGGCGGAAAATGCTTCTTCACGGCAGGTATCATCCTGATCCTGGCAGCCTTTCTCCCCAGTCAAAAACTGGTCTTTGGCATTATGTTCGCAATGATTATGGTGGCAAGCCTGGTTCCCACCCTTATGTCTTATCTCTGGTATCGTAAAGGAATCTGATTTCCGCAAAAAACTCCGACCGGACAACAATGTCCGGCCGGAGCTTTTTTATTCATTTCCAAATTTAGTTAACAATTTCGGAATCATCTCTTTTGACAACGGAAGTGCAAAACCAAGGGGATTAATCATATAAGCTTTTGCATCCTGTACCCAGAATTTGGTCAGATCCTTGAACGGAATCTGGATAGAACGAAGATTCTTCTTATCTTTTGTGTATTTCTGGAATTCCCAGACATCTGTAAATACCGGGAAGAAAATATCACCGCTCTGATGTTTCAGATAAGGAAGTCTGCACTCTTTTAATTCCAGCTTCGGATCACGCTCTTTGCCTTCCGGCGGCAGAACAGCAAGGAACAGTTTCGCTTTCACCATGTTTGCAGAGAACTCTTCGTCCAGCTCTCTTAAGTGTTTCTGATCTACCAGTTCCTTTTTCTTACGTGCTTCCTGCATAAGATAAAGACCGGTCAGCTGTACATTCGGCTGGTACAGAGGATTCTCTCCAACCTTTTTCTCGAAATCATCCGGGAGCACCTCTTTAATCTCGATGCAGGTTTCCTCGCCTCCTACGGAGTGGAAGCAGACTGCATTCACACCAATAAACGGCATCGTTCCCAAATGCTGGCGCACCTGATTCAGATACATGGTCTTTTTCTCCCCCGCCGGATTTTTTGGATCAGCCGGAACCTGAATTTCCACCGTCTTCAGCTCCAGAATCCGGACACGGTCACCTTTTGCTTCCAGTTCTTTCTGCATGCTTTCTGCATCTTCTTTACGTGCAAACAGATGAATCTGATCATTATAGTCCACCTCTTCACACTCTACATACGGCATATTTGTTGTAAGAGAAATAAACGCATATGCTTCTCTCAGATCTTTGACTGCATCTGCTGCCGTCTGTTTCTGCTGATTTCTGTATTTTTCAATGTCGATTGCCATGTTGTTTTTCTCCATTCTTACTCATTATATACAAGAGCCATCATCACCAGCTCTTCATCTGAGTCATTTTCAAATCCGTGACTCTGTCCGCACTCAATAAGGCAGGCATCGTCCGGTCCCACCGGAATCCGGCTTCCGTCATTATCGATAAAAGTTCCGTGTCCGGATATGATATAGTACGGCTCCGTCTCACCGATATGCTCATGAAATCCGATACTGCTGTGCGGCTCCATTCTGATCAGCGCATACACTCTTCCATGTCCATTCAGTTCTTCCGGTTTCAGTATATGGTGCATTTCCAGACGGCCTTTTCCCCCGCGCAGCCCTTCCACGACTTTAATCTCTGCTTTACGAACCATCGTTTTTCTTCTCCTTCTCTTTCATTCGCGTCACTGTTTTTATTGTACCATATTCCCGTCAGAACCGCCACACGGAATTTTCTCCTGCTCATCCTTCCAGCAGATTCAGGTAATCCCCTTTATCAATATGCATCATACTGATCTGATTCTGAAATCTCCTGAATCCATAGACACAGTCTACGTTCTGGATAAGGGACTGTAATCTCTCATCCGGGACGCATACAATAAGCTGCAGATCAAGCTCTCTTGCATAGCGCAGGCAGACCTCGCTTCGCTCCTTATCCATCTTGGAGAATGCCTCGTCCAGTAATACCAGACGCACTTTGGACTCCCGGCTGCTCTGCTGCATATAGAGCATGGCAAATCCAGCCAGCAGCGCTACGTATTTTGGGTTTTGTCCCTCTCCACCGGAATCACGTCCCGCCATCTCATCCACATGATTCTTTCTGACAGATCCGTCCTCATCCTCCACGCGCTCATACATACTAAAGGTCAGATAATTTCGGTAATCTGCGTACTGTTCCATCTCCTGCCGCTTTGCATTCAGGTTCTGGGCATCGCCCTCCTGTGGCGGCATAAATTTTTCTGTAAGCAGGTCAATCTTATCTTTGTATTTCATATAAAATTCATCTTCCAGAAGACTCATCTGGCCATCAAATCCGTTATTATCCAGCACCTTGCTGTCCAGTTCGCTGGCCATAAGCATTTCATAAAACTGCCCGTTCTCATTATCCGCCGGGCGGATCTCAATCTGATAAGTACTGTCCGAAAAACGAATCCGGGAAAGCAGACGGTTGATCTCTCTTGCATGGCGGTATGCCGCTTTGATCTCTCCATGAATGGCCGCAATAACATTATCCCGAAGGCTTGTATAGACCTGATCGCACTGCATCCGGAATTCTTCCTTATACTGTGGTTCATAGTCCCTCTTACACTGTTCCAGGATCCGGTCGTAGGCATCATTTTCCTTCTCCACACCGGAAAGTCCATAGGATGCATAGATCCGGTTGAAGTCCATTCTGGCACGGGAACGGTTTTCCTGTTGTTCCTGCTCAAGCTCCTGTAAAGAAGCTAATTTTCTGGTCATCCGATTGCGGTAGCTGGTTTCGGACTGGGTAAGCAGCTGCTCACTGACTTCTGCTGCCAGCTCTTCATTTTCCACAAATCCTTCTGACAATGCAGCCAGATTTTCCTCATATTTCTTTACATCAGACTCAATGCTTCCCTGCACACGAATATGTTCTATCATCTCTGCCTGCAGCATTCCCACTTTCCGATTCTGTTCCTGCTGCTTCGCAGTCAGTTCTTCTTTCTGTGCTTCCAGCTGTGCTGTCAGACTGCCGTTTTGAAGCTCACAGATCTCCTTCTCCAGCTTCTCCTGTTTCTTATAATAACGCTCCAGATCTGCGGCTGCCTGAGATAACTCCAGAACATGCTTCGGCTCCATGTGAAGCATTTCAAAATTCAACGCTTTTTTCAGGCTTCTGCAAGTAGAGGCATACTCTTCCAGTTCGTTTTCCAGTACATTGACCCTGTCGGAAAACTCCGTCATTTTTGTACGGGACACCTTCGTTCCGATGCAGGCTCTTAAAGTATAATCTTTTTCCCTTAGATGACGGAACATATAATTGCTGTAAGAATAGCAGTCCGGCGTCACACCGTCACGTACTTTGGACAATTCCTCTACAGACTCACATTTTACGGTGCGTCCAAGATACCGTTTCAGACAGTCGTCTACAAAGGATTCTTCTGCACAAACCGCTTCATAGAGAGTTCCCGGCTGTGCCTGAGGCTGGTCTTTCAAAATTGCCTGGGTATTAATCAGATCAACTTCCTGGAACTTCTTCAGGCGGCGGAACAGATTTGCCGCGTCAAGGGCATATTCCGGCGCTGTCACCAGACTGTATTTCAGGCGTCCCAGTCGTCCTTCCACCGCATTTTTCCATTTTTCGTCGGTGACATCAAAAAGATCTGCCAGAATGTAAACGGGTGCTTTCTTTCCATAGAGATTGGAAAGGGCGCTCTCCAGCTGGGTTCTGGCCTGCCGGAGATTCTTATCATAAGGCTTCCGATCATGCTTCAGCTCATCAAGAATCTCTTTTTTCTCTTCCAGTTCTGCCGACAGTATGCGCTGCCGTTCTGTCAGATCCTCTAACTCTTCTTCCACATTTTCTCTGGCTTCTTCCAGACGCTTCTGAAGTTCCTTACAGTTCTCTTCCGTGACCTTTCCTTTACGGAATTCATCCAGAAGCTGCAGAGCAAAATTACTCACATAGCCGGAAACCGTCTCCTCTGTCTCCCACGCGCTTAAATCATCCAGCAGTTTTCTCCACTGACGGCTGTTTCCGGAAAGCAGCAGAACCGTATTTTCAAGTTCTGTCAATTCCTTCTGTTTCTGTCCGTAATCACTGGAGCGAAGAGCCGCCTGAACTTCCACCAGTTCTGCAGCCAGCGTTTCCGATGTTTTTTCTTCCTCCGCCTGCTGTTTCTGAAGATTGGCAACTGCTTCCGTCTCTTTCTTCAGATCCTGGGTTCTAGTCTCCAGATGAGCTCTGGTACTCTCGATCTCAATGCATTTTAACACTGTTTCTGCATGAACCATATCCGCACGGGTCTTTATAAGACCTTCGTGGCTCTCCCGGATCTCACTAAGCAGACGGATTCTCCTCTCCAGATCCTCCACGCGCTCTTTGATTTCCCTGTAAGCCCCCAGCTGTTCACTGATCTTCTCGATGGCGCTCTCCCGACTTTTCGGGAACATATAATCCTTAATAAACTGACCGGTACCATTGGTCATACGAAGAGCGATGGCACTCTTTTCCATAGTCATCAGACGCTGTGCATCCACGGAACCTAAGATCACTTCATAAAGGGTGTTCACATAGGATTCTCTGGACGGATAGAGACGGTTCACTTCTCCTCTCCCCCGGTTATCCGGACTGCTCTTTCTGGCCTCACAAAGTTTCTTCATCCGCCCTCTGGAATAAGGAATCCCTCCTTCTTCCAGATACTCATCCTCCGGCATGGATCCGGAGTGGCTGAAAAAGGTATATTTTCCATTGATATCCGTATCGGCTCTTCCGATCTCAAAGAGTACTCCAAAACAAGTAGTAATGCCGCTTCCCGTATCTTTGATTTCCAGCACCAATGTGGAACCAAAGTCCTGTCCTCCACGATTTGCTGTGCCGTCCTTCTGCTCTCCGCGGAGATAGCTCATAACACTTCTTCGGTTCTTTGCATCATCTGCTGCCTTATTCAGAAAGGAAGCGGACATACTTCCATAGAGCACCACCTGAATGGCGTCCATGACCGTTGATTTTCCGGATCCGCTCTTTCCACTGAACAGATTCACATATTCATGAAATTCCATCATTCGATGGCTGATTCCGCCCCAGTTATTCAGCAGCATCCGGGTTATAATCTTCTTCGCCTGCTTCAACTTCCTCTTCCTCCCTGCTTTCTGCTTCCTGCACTTCTTCTCTGTATTTCTCCACCAGACGGTTCATGTCCAGTGCAGAACAGTACAGGTTAATCGTTCCATAAATATAGATGGGCGTCTCATCGTCCACATCACGGACAGCACCAGGCACGTCAATCATCTGATGCATTCTCATAAGATACAGTGCCTCTCTCCACTCCGCCGTGGTCAATTTTCTCGTAATCAGATTGGTATCTTTTCCATATTCACGCATTTCCGGCAGATTTGTCACCGTAGCATGAAGACCTTCTCCCAGCACTTTGTCCCGGTAAATCAGTTTCAGAATTAACACCAGCAGCGTTGTCGTGATGGACATACGCTCCACTGCGGCTCCTTCCCCGGTCAGTCGGAAAATATGTTCCTGCGGGTCATGGATCAGTTCACATCCAAGTACGGATACATAATCCTCAATGAATGCCCGGTGTTTCGCACAGGTCTGATATCTCGGGTTATCCCTTGGCGTCAACGTCGCCGGATCATATTTGGTCTGGAGAATGCAGGTCTGCCGGAACAGATCCCGGATCGTCCGTTTTACTTCTTCCGCTTCCGACAACGAAAGTTCTTCTAAATATGTACTCATGCTTTCTCTTTCTCCTCTTCTGCATTCTCTATGGTAAGATCTGAGAACGTAAGTCCTCCTTCGCCCCGAATCTCGTCTCCAATGGCAATCCGCTGAGCATCATCCTGCCGCTCGGTAGCTTCCTGCCAGATAAAGAACAGTTTTTCCAGATCTTCCACGGAATGTATTACGTCTTTTGTAACAGAAAAGACTCCATTCTTTTCATATTCTTTTCGGAAAGACCGGATCTCTTCTTTTGTATACAGAGGCTGCAAAATAAAATCTTCCATTTCACCGGAATCAGCATTTGCTCCTGTATATACGGATACCGGCTGAAATGCTTCTTTTTCCATATTCCTGGGTGTGTAAAAGCTCTTCTCTGTGATTACTCGATAAGGAGAAGTGACACCCATGGAGGATGCCAGTTCTTTCAGAATTTCTTCCTTTCGGCTGCTCTGGTTCAGAAGATTCACAAGCTGCAGTGTCTGATCCTCTTCTGTAGAACCTTCCCTCAAAATATAGCGAATTCTCGCCGCTGCACGGCTGGCAAAGACCGTCTTCTGTTCAATGAGCCGGTTGTACCTCCGTTCAATGCTGTCAAACTCCCGCTCAATTCTGAGCAGAATTTCTGCCGCTTCATCATCAGTCTTAGGATTGCTCATATTCTGGTCTATTAACTCTTTTACAGCCTCTTTGTAACGATAAAAGCTGTCCGTAGTCGTCAGAATCGCGTATTTCTTACTGTCACTGTTATGAATTTCCCGGATCAGCACCTCCTGAATACCACGAAAATCCTTCTTTCCTGACAGTTCATCAAAATACCCTCTCATACCTTCCTGCATGGCTGCCAGCATCTGTGACAGCCTCCGGGAAGTACGAAGGGCACTTCTCAGCATCTCTGTATTTTTTTCAGGGTCTGCACTGTAGGTAAAAAGATAGCTGTACACAGCCAGCACACTCTCCCGCTCCTCGCTGTCCTCTTCCACGGATAATTTCTGAAACAACTCCACATAAAGCTGGCTGTACTCAGGAAATGACACGACATAGCTGTTCAGCGTTTCGTCAAAGTCCTGTCTAAGCCATCCCCACTCTTCAAAATACCGGAGGCAGACCGCTGCCATATTACTTCTGGTCAGAAGACTTCCTTCCTCGTCAAAACGTTCCTCACTCCAGTCAATGGTAGCTGATGCCAGCTGTTCATTGATGATAGCCCGACACTCCTGCTCGGTAAGCCCCAGCGCAGAATAAGACCGGCTGCTCTCCTCATAGATGGCCACCAGAAATGTTATATAATACTCCATATATTTGCTTCCGAAAAGCTTATAAAAGTCCTTCGGAATCCGTTCTAACAGATTCATTTGTATAAACTAACCTGCCCTTCTTCCATTCTCCATTAAAATTTTATTATACAGGGATTTCAAGAAAAAGAAAAGGCATGCCTTCACAATTTGTAAAAGCATGCCTCCTGTCATCAGCGTCCCATCTTTCGTCTGTGAACTAACCGATATCTGCGAGGTGTGATATTATATCTCATTTTAAACTGACGATGAAAATAACTTTGATTTTCATAACCCACATTCAACGCAATCTCCTCCACAGGAAGATTCGTGTCTATAAGAAGTTCTGCCGCCCGCTCGAACCGCTTCTTCATGAGCAGTTCCTGGAAAGTGTTTCCCGTTCCTTCTTTAATCAACTTACTCAATGCCGGGAGACTCAAATTAAAATCCTCTGCAATCTGACTTAATCTTGCCGTGCGGTACTGCAGCTCTATGTATTTTTGCGTCTCATTAATAATAATTGATTTATAACTCTGAGATGAATTCTGCGCCACCCGATCCATATGTTCACTTAAGTAGAGAAAAATCAGTCCCATGGTATACTGGCTGATCTCGGAATTCTTACAGACATCTTCATCACAAAGAGACACTGTCAGATTCTCTACCAGATTTTCCAACGCCCGCTGATCATCCAGATGGAACATAAGATATTCCGGTTTCTTACTGTTCTGCCGGAACATATTAGCCAGAAAATCCGTAATAAGACTTTGTTTCTTCATCATTTCCAAAGGCTTTTCAAAAAAATCCGGAAGTGCCGCCAGAATCAGTGCTTCATTTTCATTGCCTGTTGGTTTTACACGATGTTCCACATACTGGTTCATAAGCAGAATATCCCCTTTTTTCTGCACCAGTTCCTTGCCATTGATCTCTGTGACGATACGTCCTTCATAAGCATAAATAAATTCAATAAAATTCTGTCTGTGTACCGGAAGTTCTACGCTACACCCATGAAGGGTTACAGAAGCCGCCTGACGACCCTGCAGAAAATCCTTAAAATCCAGTACAGTCCCCTTTTCTCCGCTGCCGTATTTCTCTACAATCTTCTTCCAGTGCGCTCCGGATTTCATACGCAGATCGCTGATCATTTTCTCATCCACAATGATGTCACCCCCAAAAGTTGAATTATGAGATTGTCAACCAGACTCCCATCCCGGTTATTCTATCCCCAGACTCCCAAAATGTCCATACAAAACTATATCAAAATAAAGTATTTCTTTTAAGGTTTTCATTTATCTAAAAACTGTCTTTTTTTGCATTTTTTGACATTTTCCATACATTTTGTCATCAAAACTGTTCTTTCTTCAGATTATACAAATTTCGTCTTGACAGGTCCCCGGAAACAATGTTACTTTTTATTGAGAATTTCTTACATAATCTTAAGCGAAGAGGTGCAAAACATGCAGGAATTAAAGCCGATCAAAGAAGGTAAAGTACGCGAGATTTATGATAATGGCGACAGCCTTATCATGGTTGCTACGGACCGCATCAGCTGTTTTGATGTGATCCTGCACAACGAGGTCACAAAGAAAGGTACCGTTCTGACACAGATGTCCAAATTCTGGTTTGATATGACCAAAGACATCCTGCCGAACCACATGCTCTCTGTTGACGTGAAAGACATGCCGGAATATTTCCAGCAGCCCAAGTTCGATGGCAAATCCATGATGTGCCGGAAACTCGAGATGCTTCCTATCGAATGTATCGTCCGTGGTTACATCTCCGGAAGCGGCTGGGCAAGCTACAAGGAGAACGGTACTGTCTGCGGCATCAAACTGCCGGAAGGTCTGAAAGAATCCGATAAACTGCCTGAACCTATCTACACACCGTCCACCAAAGCCGAGATCGGTGATCACGACGAGAATATTTCCTTTGAGCAGAGCATTGCTCATCTGGAGAAATATTTCCCTGGAAAAGGCGAAGAATACGCAACTCTCCTGCGTGACAACACCATTGCATTATATAAGAAGTGCGCTGAATACGCACTGAGCAAAGGCATCATTATTGCAGACACCAAGTTTGAGTTCGGCCTTGATGAGAAAGGTAATCTGGTCATCGGTGACGAAATGCTGACTCCGGACAGCTCCCGCTTCTGGCCGGCTGAAGGTTATGAACCGGGTCACGGACAGCCGTCCTTCGATAAACAGTTCGCGCGTGACTGGCTCAAAGCCAATCCGGACAATGACTGGACACTTCCGCAGGAAATCGTGGACAAGACCATTGAAAAATACCTGCAGGCATACAAAATGCTTACCGGAAAAGATTTATAAAACCAAAGTGTCAATCTGTGAAAAGGGACTGGAAAGTTTCTTTCACGGATTGACACTTCTTTTTATTCACAGCTGACGCAGATCCGTTCCATAATCTCATCCGCCCGGTCAATATCTATGGAAGAATAATTCATAACATAGACATTCTGTTCTTTCGCATTTCCATAATAGTAACTGGAAAGGGGCACCAGACGGATTCCCCTCTTCCTGGCTTTCTCTATTACCTGCTCTTCTGGCACTTCTGTCCGGATATGCATGAGAAAATGAAGTCCTGCCTCCTCACCGGAAACCGTCACCCTATCTTTCAGACGGCTTCTCTTTAACGCTTCCAGCAGAAGATCCCTCTTTTTACGATAGTGATTCCGAAGCCGGTTCACATGAGTCTCAAACTTTCCTTCCTCAATAAATCGCGATAAAGTATACTGTTCAAAGTTTGATACGGTACAGGAATAGAAGGATAGCTGCCGATAAAATCTCGGCACCAGTTTTTCCGGCAGAATCATGTAACTGATCCGGACCGTGGAGCATAACGTCTTGGTAAAGGTATTCATATAGATAATATTGTCCGATACATCCATTCCCTGCAGAGTCGGAATAGGTTGTCCGCTCAGTCGAAGCTCACTGTCATAATCATCCTCTATAATATACCGTTCTTCCTTATCCGCTGCCCACTGAAGCAGTTCCGAACGCCTGCTGACCGGCATGACAATACCGGTCGGATACTGATGGGACGGTGTAATATGGATAATATCCACATTCTTCTCTTCCAGTTCCTCCACCCGAATTCCCACCTCATCCATGGAAATCCATTCACAGGGCACCCCATAGCTTCCATAGATCTTTTCCAGCTTCCGATAACCCGGATTTTCCACACCGTAGACCTTATCATTGCCAAGGAGCTGAATGAGAAGTCCGTAAAGATACTCTGTTCCCGCTCCCACAATGATCTGTTCTGAACGAACAGACATACCGCGAAAATCCCACAGGTACCGGGCAATATTTTCCCGCAGATCAGAAATTCCTCCACAGGGAGAGTTCTTCATCAACTCCACCCGGCTGTCACTCAAAATCTCCCGTACTCCTCTTGACCAGATAGTAAATGGAAACAACTCTGACGATGTCTGGTTACTGGAAAAATCCGCAAACCAGGCAATCTCTTTCTTCGGCAAAGATACTGCCTTTTCGGGAATCATCTCGTGCTCTCTCGTCTTCAATACACCTACATCTGCAATATAAAAACCTTTTTTCGGCATGGAATAGATGTATCCCTCCGCCACCAGCTGGGCATAGGCATTCTCCACGGTAATCACACTGACTCCCAGATTGGAAGCAAACACTCTCTTCGAGGGGAGCTTCTCTCCCGGCATTAAATTTCCCTGTATAATATCTTTTTTTATGCATTTACACAGATGCTCATACAACGAATCCGTGCCTGTATCCATAAGATTGTAGGTTATCATACGTCCGATTTTCTCCAATCTGTTCTTAGCTTAATATCGAATTTGAGAAAACTCTTTTTCGATCTGTTTCATGACATATAGATAAGAAACGCAGGTAAAAGCACCGGCTGCTATCCAGGCAGCAGGATCGGCGAAGCATGCCAGCGGATAGCTTAAAAGTCTCATTGCAATCAGGGATACAATGAGTCTTGCGATCAGCTCGGATACACCGCCCATCATAGGCAAAAAACCATATCCGCATCCCTGCATAATATTCCGAAAAATAAAAATTGTGCAAAGCGGCAGAAAGAAAGCAGCACACATGTAGCAATACGTTGTCGCCCACGGCATCATGGCCGTCATATCCACATCTCCCGAGAAGAAAAGGTGAAGACACGGTTTCAAGAGCAGAATCATAACAGCTGCTGCCGCAATAGAATAAATGAATTCTGCAAACAGAGCGGCACGGACACCAGCCCGGATTCGCTTCAGATTTCCACATCCATAATTCTGACCTCCATAAGTTGCCATGGTCTGTCCCATGGCAACCATTCCCTGCGTCAGAATATTCTGAAGTTTTCCGGCTGCCGTATAGGCTGCAACTGCTTCAGAGCCAAACAGGTTGATCGCCGACTGCATGATCATGGTACCGGAAGCTGTGATGGCGAACTGAAATGCCATAGGAATTCCGGCAGCCAGCTGCGGATGGGTATCCTGCGGAGAAATTTTCCACTGATCCGGTTCCGGCTTCAGATCGGGTACTTTCACCCAAATGTAGACCGCACAGAGGACTGCTGAAATTGCCTGAGACAGATTCGTTGCCCATGCAGCTCCGGCTACACCCATCTGAATTTTCACAACAAACAGAATATCCAGCACCACGTTGAGACAGGCGGAAAAGACAAGGAAAAACAATGGCACCTGGCTGTTGCCCACAGCACGCAGGTATGCGGAAAAAAGATTATAAAAAATATTTGCTGCAATACCGACGCAGATTACGATAATATAAGAATACGCCATATCATAGATATTGTCCGGAGTATTCATAAGGCGAAGAAGCGGACGCATCACCGAAGAGGTAAATGCGGTCATAATCATAATAGAAATAACAGACAGTAAAATTCCGTTTGCGACATTTCTTTTTACCGCTACTTTATCCATCGCGCCGTATTTCTGAGACACGCGGACCGAAAAACCGGAAGTGATTCCCTGTGAAAAACCGGTAATAAGAAACATGATCGTACCGGTAGAACCGACGGCAGCCAGTGCGTCTGCACCAACATAGCGTCCTACTATAATTGTGTCGACCATATTATAAAGCTGCTGAAATACATTTCCTATAATAAGCGGTACGGTAAACATCAAAATCACCGGCAGCGGTTTTCCCTTCGTCATATTCAACTGCATGACAGAACTCCTCCTCATAAATAACAGATATTTGCTGGAAAATTGTAAGCGTGAGCCATACTTTTGTCAAGAGATTTCGGGAAAGTTGCTATATCATTTCGCATCGTCCCGTGATAAAATATGTTGAATATATTTTAGAAAACAATGAGGTGGAATAATGTCTACATCTATGATAAACGGAAGTCCTTTAAAAGCAATGCTTCGCTTTGCGATGCCTTTACTGTTTGGAAATCTTCTTCAGCAGACTTATAATATTATTGACGCTGCCATTGTAGGACAGGTGCTTGGAGCAGATGCTCTGGCCAGCGTCGGAGCCAGCAGCAGTGTTCAGTTTCTGGTTCTTGGATTCTGTATGGGAATCACCGCAGGATTTGGCATTCCGGTAGCAAAATTTTTTGGTTCCGGTGACTATCAGAAAATGAAGAACTATGTATACAACGGCGCAGTTCTGACCGCAGGAACAGCCGCTATCGTGACAACTGCATGTGCGCTCCTGTGCCACTGGATCCTGAATATCCTTTCTGTACAGCCGGACATTTATAAAAATGCTTATGCCTATCTGTTGGTGATCTTCCTCGGTCTGCCATTTACATTGATGTACAATTATTTGTCCAGTATTTTAAGATCTGTCGGGGACAGCCGTACACCTTTTTTATTTTTGGCATTTTCTGCAGTATTAAACATTTTTCTTGACCTGTTCTGTATTATCGTCCTTGGCTGGGGATGTGCAGGTGCAGCCATTGCAACAATTACTGCACAGGCTGTCAGCGGAATTGCCTGTCTTGTCTATATTATAAAGAAAAAAGAGATTCTATGGCTGCCGTCAGAATGCCGCAAGGTCAGCTCAAGAACAGCAAAAGAACTTCTTACCATGGGACTGCCAACCGGACTTCAATATTCCATCACAGCAATCGGAAGTATGGTCATGCAGTCAGCCAACAATGGTCTTGGCAGTATCTATGTATCCGGATTTACCGCTGGAATGCGTATCAAGCAGTTTACCATGTGCCCGTTTGATGCCATGAGTACCGCAGTCTCCGTGTTCTGCAGTCAGAATCTCGGAGCTGGAAAATACGACCGAATCAAACAGGGATTAAAAGAAGGAATTGCAATTGCCGTTGGGTACGGTCTTTTCGCCGGCCTGATTCTGATCTTTGGCGGCCGGACACTCTCCTTGATCTTTGTAAGCCGCGAAG
The DNA here is from genome assembly GCF_020686965.1 of Hominiventricola filiformis. Taxonomy (NCBI): domain Bacteria; kingdom Bacillati; phylum Bacillota; class Clostridia; order Lachnospirales; family Lachnospiraceae; genus Hominiventricola; species Hominiventricola filiformis. The sequence goes on from NZ_JAJEPS010000014.1 coordinate 48,759, forward strand.
CAGCTGATGTACTGAATGCTTCTGCAAAATATTTAAGATGTATGGGATATTTCTACTGGGCACTTGGTATCTTAAATATCACCCGCATGACGACCCAGGGACTGGGATATTCTGGCAGGGCATTTTTCTCCGGCGTAACAGAAATGTTTGCCAGAACCATTGTAAGTCTTTGTTTTGTAGGAATGTTCGGTTATACGGCCATCTGCTTTGCTGATCAGACCGCATGGCTGTGTGCCTGCCTCTACATAGCACCTACCTGCTTCTACTGCGTAAAGAAAGTAGCGTCACACACCCAGTACGATCTTCAGTAACTGTTTGTTCAGCATCAGCGTCCGATTCCAGGGATTGATAATAATTCCTTCAATTTCATCTGTGGCAATTGCCGAATGGAAGAGCTGTTCAACATCTGTCAGGAACGTGGACATAACACTTCCACCTCCTTTCAGTTCTTCTTCAAAGCTGGTAAAGGCAGCCCACCAATTTTTACCGTCATCTGTTTTCACTGCCTGCACATTCAGCTTTCCGTCTCCTCCGGGAGCGTCTACTGCCAGTATCAGCTGACCCTTCGCTTTCATCCGTCTACGGATGACGGTCAGTGTATGCGCCAGCATCTCATCTGTCAGTTCCTTCTGAAGTGCTGCAATTGCCTCTTCTATTTTCTCATTGCCCTGCAGACCTTCGTCTTTGGTAATATGATTATCGTTCACTTCTCATTTCCTCACTCTGTATTTTTTACTGTCTTTCCAGCTTTGTATAGGGAAGCCGGATATATTTTCCGTTTTCCAGTCCCAGATCTTCCAGTGAGCTGTCGGTTGCCAGTCCCACTGCCAGCTTCAGCATGGCTTCTGCCTGTCCTTCTTTATCATTGTAAACGGTTCCTTTCAGTTCTCCCTTGTTGAGTGCTGTTTTTCCTACATCTGTTCCATCAATTCCGAAGATAGCAGGCCATTCTTCCTGATCGATTTCTGCTGCTTTATAGGCATCAATTGCTCCCAGAGCCATGTCATCATTATTTGCCAGAACCAGTTCAATGGCATCTCCATACTGCCCGATCATCTGTGTCATCTTCGTCTGGGCCTGACCTCGGTTCCAGTTTGCAATACCATAACCAAGTTTTTCCACCGATACGCCTTGTTCGGTAATGGTGTTGATGGCATATTCAGTCCGGACAATCGCATCCTGATGGTCCATCTCCCCCTCCAGAACTACATACTGGAATACTCCGTCTTCATTTTTATCGACAGAGGGGTCTTTCTGAAACAGATCGGCTGCCATCTCTCCCTGCAAAATTCCTGACTGCAATGCCGGAGCACCTACATAATACAGCCTGTCCCATCGTTCCAGATCCTGTTCTACCAGTTCCCTGTTGAAAAAAATTACCGGAACATCTTGTTTTTCAGCCATGTCGATAATCGTAACCGGCTCTGTACGGTCTACCAGATTGACACAGATCACATCACACTCCTGCTCCAGCATATTCTTCACCTGATCATTCTGCGTTGTCTGGCTCTTTCCTGCATTATAGACTTCGATTTTCACAGAAATATTCGAATCTGCGGAATCGGACATCTCAGCCGCACACTGATTAAACTGCTCTACAAGCTGTGAAATAAATGTATCATACTGATCATAGACAGCAACACCTATTTTAATGTTTCTCACCCGTTCTGCCCCACCGCTTTCACATCCGGCAAGAAGAAATCCGGCTGCTGCACATCCAAGAACTGCTGCTATTCTTTTTCTGTTCATACGCTCCTCCTACTGAACGATCGGGAACAACATCTTCTGATTTGTTTCGTCGTAGAGATTTGTCCGGTCAATCACCAGATAACCGGTATAAATGTTCTTATGAGACTCTCCCCTGTATTCCAGTTTTTTTGCAAGCTCTTCCACACTTTGATATCCCATATAAAAATCGTTGGGAACCACAAGCTTTCTGATAAATCCCCGGTCCAGATAATACATTACTTTTTCGGAATTTCCGATTCCATACAATTTGCATTGATTTAACATGTCCTGGTTTTCTGCAAGGTAATCCACTGCTCTCTCTGTCATATCATTTTCCAGTGAAATTACAATATCCGCTCCAGTCTCCCAGCAATCATTTTCCGCAGCTTCGTCCGGAGTTCTCCCCATTTCATGCAATTCCCAGACCACCTGTATTTCACTGTCTTCAAGGCCTTCCTTTAATCCCTGTATTCTCTGCCGGATGGACAGCTCGCCTGTATTTCCGCAAAAGATTCCTACCCTTTTTCCCTGCAGACTTTCTCCATAATCTGCACGAATCTGCCCGGCCAGCACACCGCCCAGTTTCCGGTTGTCTGGTCCCACCGTCTGGTAATACTCTTCCGGTGTGATATCTGTCTCCAGCAATACACACTGATCCCTTGGGACGATTTCTTCCAGCTTTTCACCGATTCCTTCACTTGCGTACATCTGCAAAATCAATCCATCTGCTCCGGATTCCATCTCCCGCGCAGCCATCTCCAGTTCTGCTGTAACACTCCACAGCTTTACCGTTGATACATAGTTTAGGCGCAGATTGTAATCCTTCGCCGCCGCTTCCATGCCTTCCTTCAAAGCTGTCCACCGATTACTGGTACTGTTATCTACAATTACAGATATGGATTTTCTTTTTACCTCCTGCCGTTCCCCGGTCAGCAGCAGAAGCAGAGAAAAAATCACAAGTAAAAATCCCATCAGCACATACAGCAATATTTTTTTAGTTCTTTTCATCTGCTGCACCTCCCGAACGTTCCAGTCTTCTTCCATCCAGATATTCCTGAATGTCTGCTGAATACGGAATATACGGAAGTCGAATTCTGACAAGCGTTCCTTCATCAGGCTCACTCTCAATTTCCAGCCCGTATCCTTCTCCAAACCGGATTCTGATCCGGTTATGTACATTGATCACGCCCACTCCGGAACCATGCTTAGGCACGTGGTTATTGTCTGTAAGCAGCTTTTCTACCATTTCTTCGGACATACCAAGTCCATTATCCCGGACTTCGATGCAGACATCATCTCCGTCACGATATCCTGTCACATGAATCTCACCTTCGTCATCCATACCTTCGACACCATAATAGATGGCATTTTCCAGAAGCGGCTGAATGATCAGCTTCACCGTGCAGCAGTCTTTGATCTCGTCCGCAATCTGGAAATCTACCTGAAAACTGTTCTTGTAGCGGATTTTCTGAATGTTCATGTAATTCTGTGCATGCTTCACCTCATCTTCAATCCGGATAATCGTCTTTCCTTTGCTCAGGCTGATCCGGAACAGACTTGCCAGCTGTGAAATCATGAATACAGCATCCTCATACCGTTCTCCTTCGATCATCCAGGTAATGGACTCCAGTGTGTTGTACAGGAAATGCGGGTTAATCTGGGACTGCAGTGCATCCAACTCACTCTTACGCTTCTCTTCCTGTTCCATCAGCACATCTTCCATCAATTTCCGTATCTGTTCCACTGTCGATTTCAATGTACGTCCCAGATGTTCGACTTCTGTTAAACCACCAATATAAATATCCGGGCTCATATTTCCGGCTTCCCATTCTTTTACGGAATCATTTAATTTTTCCAGCGGATGCGCAATGCTGGAAGAGACCAGCTGATTCAGAATAATGATAATCATCATCGTAAGAAGCAGCACCAGTACAAACAGGACCCTGGTTTCATACATTCCAACATTCAGCACACTCATGGGCATCACGCTGACTATTTTCCATCCGGTATAGCTGACGGTTTTTACTGTAACCAGCCGTTTTTCCCCATGAAAATATTCTTTATGACTTCCATCATCCCAGTTGGCCGTCTCCATATTGTTTTCTTCATATAGTCCCGCATAGATCAGTTTCTGTTTCGGGTGATAGATAATCTCCCCATCTGCATCCATCAGATACAGATACTCCGAATCTGTTCCTGTATTAGCTTTTTCCAACAGCTGCTCCATACTGGAATAATTCATATCAACCAGCAAAACCCCCAGCTTTGCACTCCCGTTCGTCGTAAGCTCCACTGCACGACTCAAGGAAATCACCCAATAATACCGGTAGCTGGGATCATCAAACAGATTCTGCACATGTGGTGTAGAAAAATGAAAATTCTCCATCTGGTTGACCGCTTTTGTAAACCACTGCTGCCTAGTCACATCAAGCCCTGTCTTTTCCGCTGACAGAGGAACTGCTTCCACCAGCTCACCGTCTCCGGTATAACAGGCGATACTGATCAGGTTTTCCTTATTTACATCATACAGAAGATTCATCTCCTGCGCCATGGAGTCCACTGCCAGATCTTTGTCTTTGATGACTGAATAATACATGGTATCAGAAACTCGTCGCATACCTTTCAGATATGTTTCCAGATTGGTTGCCGTCTGATCCAGCAGCTGCCCTGAGCTCTCTGACATCATCCTTTCCATCCTGTGCGCTACCAGATTATACATGGTCGTTCCAAAAATGCCGACTGCAAACAACGCTACCATCGTAAAGGACAATGCAAGTCCCATACGCACCGACAATGGATTCAAATATTTTTTCCACAGTTCCCCGATTCTTCTCACTTCTGCTCCAGTCTGTCCGCTTTGTACTTGGAAGGTGACATACCATATTGTTTCTTAAATACATAGCTGAAATAATTCGGCTCCGCATATCCTACTTTCTCGGCAATCATGTAAGTCTTGTCATTTCCTGTCATCAGAAGACTGACCGCCTGCTCCATTCGGTAATCTGTCAGAAACCGTACAAATGTTTTCCCCGTTTCCTTCTTGAAAATTGTCGAGAAATATGCGGAACTGACATTCAGTTTTTTGCAGATCACCTCCACACTCAGATCCTGATCCGCATAATGTTCCTTTACATATTCCACTGCATTCTGTACGAACACTTTCGTCGTATCCTGACGTTCAAACGTCACAGCTTTCTGGAGATTTCTGCAGATCTTCACCAGCCAGCTGCCAAGAGCCTCCGCGGATTCCAGCTGCAAAACTTTGGTATAGACATCCTGGCTGCTTCCAAAGATTTCTTCCATATTAAGCTGATGGCTGCTGATAAACCGGAACAGTTCTGCCAGCAAATCCATCAGCACAACCCGGTACTGCTGCATGGACAGCTGCGCCCCTGACAACCATCCGGTGAATTCTGCAATGGCATCTTCCAGTCCCTGCTGCTCACCCACCCTGACTTTCTTGATAATCTGCTGAATATACGAACTGTAAGCATCCTCCCAGTTCATCTCCACTCTTTCCGCCGGTTCTACATCCGCAATACTGATTGCCCTTGTATTTCCATACAATACACGGTAAGATACTGCCTGCTTTGCTCCCTGATAAGACAGTGGAATCTGTTCCAGATTATTGCACAGATAACCAATGCCCGCTGTAATCCTGACGTTCAGCACACGGTTTCCCATCCGACAGAGCCGGTCCAGATCATTCGTATATTCCAGCATCTCCTCTTTATCACTCAGCTGAGAGATCATGATAATATCACCCAGATAGATCAAAAATCTGCTTCTCCATCTCCGGTCCGTCTGCTCTTCCGCGTACTTCTGCACAGACATAGCCATCAGAAACGGATCCATTCCATTCTCCTCAACGGACTGGGAACTCAAGTGCAGAACTGTCACCACATAATATGGACCTGGAAGCCTGATCTGATAAGTATCCATATATTTATAAATCTGTCCTGACGTAATTCTGCCCTCCAGAAGAGCCATATACAGACTTTCCTGCAGAACCGGCAGACTTTCCATATAATAAGATTTGAGTTTTTCCGTATCTCTCTTTTCCGCACGCTCCTGATCCAGGTCATTTTTCACCCGTTCAAAGACCTCTTTTAATTCCACTGCATTCACCGGCTTTAAAAGATACTCCTCTGCCTCCATCTTAATAGCTTCCTTAGCATATTCAAACTCGTCAAATCCGGAAAAAATAATCACCCGGATGGTGCGGGATAATTCTTTCAGCTTTCTGCACAAAGTCAGTCCGTCCATATAAGGCATCTTAATATCCGTCATCACAATATCCGGTGTCAGTTCCTCCGCCATCTCCAGTGCCTCCACACCGTTGGCTGCATGGCCGATAATGGTCAGTCCCATGCTCTCCCAGTCCAGCTTTTTCATAATAATCCGGATAATATCTTCTTCATCGTCCACCAGCAGAACGGAATATCTGTTGTTGTCCATAAAATCCCCCTGTACACTTTCCTCTACATATAAAAATGACGGCGGGGGTCCACACCCCTGCCGCCATCTATTATACTATATAGTTTATTTCTTTGCCACGTACTTTCTGATATCCAGAGAAATTGCGACGAAGATAACAACGCCGATTGCAATGTACTGTGCATTTGCATTAACGCCCATGTACTGCAGAGCGATCTTCAAGAGCTCAAATACTGCAACACCGACAAATGCGGAAGATACTTTACCACGTCCACCGGTAACGGATACACCACCGATGGTACATGCAGCGATTGCCTCCATCTCGTAACCATAACCAAGCTGTACAGATGCTCCACCGGATTTTGCACCCAGCATGAATCCTGCCAGACCATACATAGCTGCTGCTTTCATGTAGATGAGAATCAGAGTCAGTTTTACCGGAACACCGGCAACCTCTGCTGCCTGCGGGTTTCCACCGATTGCATACATATATTTTCCATGACGGGTCATATTGAAAATAAACCAGGTAATTGCTGCTACAACAAGAGCAATCCATACCAGATAGCTAAGACCCAGGAATTTACCACTTCCTACGTTAGTGTACTCTGTCGTAAAGCCACCAAGGGGAGTTGCGTTGGTAAACAGCATGTTCAGACCATATACAATCTCCATGGTTGCCAGCGTTGCAATGAACGGAGGTACACTTAAGTAAGCAATGAAGAAACCGGTAATCGTACCGAAGATTGCACAGATCACCATAGCGATCAGTGCTGCGAGGAACACATTCAGCGGCTGCATATCCGGGAAAAATTTACCGGAATAATCCATTCTCTGCAGCAGTACACCGGAGATACATCCGCCAAGACCGATCAGACGTCCTGCGGAAAGGTCACATCCTGCGGTAATAACGCAGCCCGCAATACCAAGTGCGATTACCAGACGGAAACTCATGTTGTTTAACAGGTTCGTTAAGTTATTCAGTGTAAAAAAGTTCTGGGTAGTCACTCCGGCTACAATAACCAGAATGAACATAACAATAATAACACCATTATTAATCAGAAAATCTGTAATCTGTTTCTGCTTTGTCTTTTCCATTCTTATTCATCCTCCTTCAGCATCAGAATCGTGTTGCAAACTGCATAACGTTTGCCTGAGACATCTCTTCTTTTTCCGTGATCTCACCAGTCAGACGTCCGTTACACATGACACATACTCTGTCAGACATTCCAAGCAGCTCAGCCATCTCTGAGGAAATCATGATAATTGCCTTGCCCTGTTTTGCCAGGTCTACCATAATTTCATAAATCTCATGCTTGGCTCCAACGTCGATACCACGGGTCGGCTCATCCATGATCAGCACATCCGGGTCGTTTGCCAGCCATCTGGATACGATAACTTTCTGCTGGTTACCACCGGACAGGTTGGCGATATGTTCTTTCATGCTGGGAGTCTTAATTCTCAGTTTTTCAATGCTCTCATCCACAACTTTATTAATTTCTTTGTGGTCCAGAACAAATCCTGCTTTCAGATATTTGTTATACACCGACACGCCTACGTTGTCCTTGATGGACAGGCAGCCGAAGATACCATTTCCACGACGGTCCTCGGTAATCAGTCCGATACCCGCATTCATGGCATCAATGGGGTGCTTAATATTCACTTTCTTACCGTGGATATAGATCTCACCAGATGCTACTCCACGGATTCCGAAGATACCTTCCATCAGCTCCGTTCTCTGGGCTCCGACCAGTCCTCCGAATCCGAGAATCTCACCTTTGCGAAGCTTAAAGCTTACATGCTGGAAAGATTTTTCATGAATGGAGCACAGGTCTTTCACTTCGAGAACCACATCACCAATCTCGTTATCTTTGTCAGGATATACATTTGTCAGCTCACGGCCAACCATCTTGGCAATGATCTGTTCTGTTGTCATCTCAGCTGCAGGCCAGGTGCCTACATAACCGCCATCTCGCATGACCGTAATGTCATCGGCAATTCTCTTGATCTCATCCATCTTATGAGAGATGTAGATCATGGCTACTCCCTTGTCTCTCAGATCATTCATGATCCGGAACAGGGCATCTACTTCTTTATCGGATAGAGAGGAAGTCGGCTCATCGAAAATCACTACCTTTGCCTGATGAGAAACTGCCTTTGCAATCTCAACAGACTGCATCTGACCGATGGACAAGGAACCAAGCTGGGCTTTCGGATCGAAATCCATACCAACCTCATCCAGCCACATCTTCGTATCCTCATACATTTTTTTATGGTCGATCACTTTCAGTGGACCATAATTCTTCGTAGGAAATCTTCCCAGGAACAGGTTCTCACCTACGCTTCTTGCCAGAACCGGCTGCAGCTCCTGATGTACCATGGCAATACCTTTACTCATGGCATCATCCGGATCCTTAACTTCAATCTTTTCACCATCCAGATAAATCTCTCCGGCATCCATCTTGTAGATACCAAACAGACATTTCATCAGAGTGGACTTACCTGCACCATTTTCTCCCATCAGCGCATGGACTGTGCCGGGACGAACTGACAACTGCACATTGTCAAGCGCCTTAACGCCGGGAAAGGACTTGCAGATGCCCTTCAACTCCAGTTTATACTCAGCCATTTTGCTCTCCTTCTTCAATCAGCTTAAAAAATGCGGACGCCGTTGTCCAACGCCCGCACCATGTTCAGAATTAATTATTTTACCATGTCAAGAACTTCCTGAGCATTATCCTGAGTAACTTTTACGTAGTCACAACCAATGTAGTGCTCATTTCCAGCTCCGGTCAGGTAGTTGATTGCAGCATCAGCAGCGCTGTGAGACTGTGAGAAGTGATCATTAAATACAGTACCGGTCATGGTTCCTGCAATTACAGACTCAAGAGCCTCAGACAGAGCATCTACACCTACCAGGTAGATATCCTTGCCTACAGTACGGTTAGCTGCCTGAATAGCCTGTAAAGCACCCATTGCCATTGCATCGTTGTTACAGAATACAACTTCTACATCGTTTCCAAACTGTCCAAGTGCATTAGCAACGATCTGCTGTGCCTGATCCTGCTGCCAGTTACCAACCTGATCAGTCAGGCAGCTAACTTCAAGACCTGCATCCTCAAGAGCTTTTACAGAGAACTCGGTACGATACTGAGCATCTACGTTCTCCGGGTCACCCTCTACCATGATGTAATCAACTTTTCCGTTTCCGTTGAAGTCAAGTGCATCAAGTCCAAGATCAGAAATGATCTCGCCCTGGAAAGTACCGGACTGACGAGCATCACAGCCTACATAGGTAACATCCCAGTTATTGTCTGCCCATCTCTGCTCCTCTGTCTCATCCGGCTCACGGTTGATGTATACCAGCGGAATTCCAGCATCTACTACTTTATCAGTAATGGTAGCTGCGGAAGAAGAGTTAACCGGGTTGATAATCAGAACGTCAACACCCTCAGTGATGAAGTTGTCAATCTGTCCGGACTGGGTAGCCTGGTCGTTAGCACCGTCAACGATCTTGATGTTCTCTGCTTTGAATCCTTTGCTCTCCAGATAAGACTGAAGCTCGGTACGGAACAGAGTCATGAAGTTGTCGGAGAACTGATAGATACAAACGCCGACTTTCTTGTCTGCCAGATCACCATCTACTGCGTCTGCTGCTGCATCTGCGGTATCCTCAGCGTCTGCTGCGTCTGCCTCTGTGGTCTCTTCTGCTGCTGCATCATCTGCCGGTGCGGTAGTGTCAGCGGTCTCGGTCTTGCTGCCGCCACATCCTACTGCCATGGTTGCTACCATTGTCACTGCAAGAATCATGCTCACTGCTTTTCTTTTCATTTTACTAGTTACCTCCCATTTTTAATTGTTCTTTAATGTGTAACCCACCTTGTTACTAATGACAATATAACAGGAGTCAACTGCAAAAAACATAGAATATTCTTCTGTCTTTCTTAAAAATTCTTCTTTTTATTTTGTGCAATTTTATTATTTCATATATTTTCAAAGTGCATTTTTCGTAATTCCGTCAAATCAACCGTAGAAATACCTCTGCTGTATGTTCCAGAAGCTCATCCGGATACTCATAATGGATCGTGTGAAGTGCTGCATGGTCTTCTCCGGCTCCGATTCCGAAAAAAGCTCCCTTACACTTCTTTAAATAATGTCCAAAATCCTCGCTCCAACGCATGGGAACTTCCAGTGGCTTCCCATTGCATCTCCCCATGACTTTCGCAGCACAACCCGGATCATTTTCCGTTGCGGGAAAGACGTCCTGCTCTTCCATCTCAACTCCAAGTCCGTCTGCTCCCGCCAGATCTTTTGCCGTCCTCCACACAGTCTCCCGTAAGAGTTCCAGATCTTTTTCATGTTCTGCCCGGAATGCGATTCCATTTCCGGCACCTTCCCTGTGTGCCGCATAAAATCCTCCCCCGCAATCATTGAGTTCCAGGCTGGTATGCGCTGTCAAAAAGTTCTGCAGAGTCTCTTTTGTCTGCTTCTCCTGACCGGATATCTCCGGACAGGCATGCAGCGTATGTCTTAAATTTGTGATCTGTTCTCTTATATATGTATCCATGACGTTCACACTCCTGTATTATTTTAATACACCTTTTCTGTCATAATTCTATCCATTTTCCTTTCCAGGTGTAGAGAATCATCAGCACTGCTCCCACCAGCCAGGAAACCGGATAGAGAATGAAAATTCCTTCAATAGACGTATAATACGGCAATACCAGCTGAATCCATACGATTCGGAAAAGGCAAAGTGAAACAAGAAGCACCACCATGGGCGGTATGCTCTTTCCGGTCCCGCGCACCGTTCCCGCCAGCGAATGAAGAATTGCCAGAATCCAGTAAAACGGGCAAAAATACCGCATAGCTGTCTGACCATAGGCGATTACACCCACATCCTCGGAGAACAACCTCATAATCTGCCCCGAGAAGGTGAGCAGAAGAATTCCTGTGAGCACTGTATACACAATTCCCATGAGCAGTGTCACCCACATACCTTTTTTCATACGATCATATTTGCCTGCTCCATAGTTCTGTCCGATAAAAGTCGTGATGGCCATGCTGAAGCTCAACACCGGAAGAATGTTAAAGCCGTCAATCTTCAGATATGCGCTGAATCCTGCCACCGCCATTGCCCCATACTGATTAATGCTTGCCTGAATCAGTATATTGGAAAAGGAAATGACCATATTCTGGATTCCGGTAGGCAGACCTATCTGGATAATACGTAGCGCCATCGCTTTGTGAATCCGAAGACTTTTCAACGAAATGCGGTAATCCGCCGGAACCCGGAACAGGAACCACAGTGCCAGAATGCAGGAGATTGCCTGGCTGAAGTTGGTCGCAATGGCTGCTCCTGCCACACCGATCTTCAAGCCTGCAATCAACAGCAGATCCATAAAAATATTGACCACAGCCGCTGCTGCCAGATACATCAACGATCTTCTGGAATTTCCTGCCGCATTCAGAATTCCAGCCGCCATATTATAAACCACATTAAAAATCAGTCCATAAGAATAAATCCGCAGATAACAGGCTGCATCATCCAAGATTTCCGCCGGTGTATTCATCATCACCAGCAACTTCCGGCTAAACAAAATACCACCTGCTGTCAGAATCAGTCCCAGAATGATCGAGATCGCCAACGCCGTATGTACCGCCTTATGAACCCCCTCTTTCTCTTTCGCTCCCAGATACTGGGAAACGATCACTCCTGCGCCTACAGAAGCTCCCAGGCTGAATGCAATCAGCAGATAGATTAGAGAGGCACCTGCCCCGACTGCTGCCAGTGCATTACTTCCCACATAATTTCCTACAATAATCGAGTCCACTGCATTGTACATCTGCTGCAGCAGATTGCCCAGGATCAGCGGCGTCGCAAAAAAGAGAAGGTTCTTAAAAATGCCGCCTTCTGTCATTAATACTGTATTTTTCTTTTCATTCATTGAGTACTATCCCCATTTATATTCTGTTATCATTTCCAATATCTTTATGCTATCACGAACTCAAAGCATATTCAAATTTTACTTATCTTCATTCTTCTATCTGCTGCTCACGGCTGCTCCGCAGGCAGCCTCTTCCCTGTAATCCGCCAGAGTGAGCACAGCTCCAAACATATCTGAGCAGATCTCCTGCAGCACCGGATTCCGCCGAAGACCGTTGCCGGAAGCAATGAGGTGTTCTGCCTGAATACCGGTTCCTTCCTGAATCACCCGGAACATTTCATAGAGCTCAGCTGCCATTCCTTCCAGCACTCCATACACCAGCCCTTCCGGGGTAAAATTTTCTTCGCTCACATTCAGAATACTTCCACGAAGTTCCGGATGAGCCCTTGTTCCGTTAAAGGTGGTATTCACTTTCATCCGGTCTTTCTGCTGCTGTCCGGCTCTCGCCAGCTGTTCCATTTTTTCATACTGGGACTCGTCCGTTCCGACACAGCTTCTTAAGAACCGCTCCAGAATCGCATAGGCCCGTCCGCCGCAGAGAGATGCACCCACCAGAAGATAGTTTCCTTCTGTAATGGGTCTTGCCTCAATGCCCGGCGCTTCAAAATAGTCCGGCGACAGCACGGAAATCTGTCCACCGGTTCCCATATTTAATAATAAAGTTCTTTCTTTCAAGCCCACGGAACCAAGGAAACTTGCCTGGTTGTCTCCGATTGCCACAGTCACCGGAATGCCCCGGTAAGTACCCAGCTGCTCAAAATTCTGGCATACCTCCGGCAAAATCTCCGTATTCACCGCCAGATTCTGCAATATATCTCTGCGGAAAGCATGTTCTTTCACATCATAGAATCCAAGGCTCGCTGCATTGCTGGCATGTAGAAGGGGCCGTTTCCGTCCGGTCAGACACATGCCCAGATAATCTGCGATAGTACAGATCCCCACTGCTTCTTCCGGTACTTCTCCGTACAGCTGGTTCCATAGATGAGTTACCAGACCGTATCCGGTAAATACCGTAATCCCGGTCTTCTCCCGAACCATCTCTGTCAAAGTCTTCCCATGCTCATCCGGCACATTACCCCGACCATCCTGCCAGGTATACAAAGGACTAATACATCTGCCTTCCCGATCCACATAGAGGATTCCGTGCATCTGTCCGGTCAGACCGATGGACGACACCTCCGGATAAGCATGCAGCAGTCCTTCCAGGACTTCCCTTGTTTTCTCAACGATTTTATTTACATCCTGTATCCGTTCCCATTCCTGCGCAGTCTCCATAAATGTTCCATTGGAAATGGTTCTGGATTCCCATACTTTCTTCTGCTCCGGATCCAGCACTACCAGACTGATGGTGGTGGTCCCGATATCAATGCCCAATACCTTCATTTACATACTCCCATAAAAATTCATTATCCAAATTATAACACACACCAGAAATTTTTACAGCTTGACATTCTTCCTTTCCTGCTCTATGATGTTAATTAGTTCAAAAATGAACTTTCTAAAAAAAGAGAAACTTAAAGGAGTGACACTGCTCATGCAGAATAAGGAAGATTTTTTAGGTACTGAACCCATTGGAAAGCTGTTATTCCGACTTTCCATCCCCACGGTAGTCGCACAGCTCATTAACATGCTCTACAATATCATAGACCGCATCTATATCGGACACATTCCCGGCGAGGGAAGTCTTGCCCTCACAGGCGTCGGCGTCTGTATGCCGATTATCATGATTGTATCGGCATTTGCCGCACTGGTCAGCTCCGGCGGCGCACCGAGAGCCTCTATTTTTATGGGTAAAAAAGATCAGACATCCGCAGAAAAGATCTTAGGCAACTGTTTTGCACTGCAGATCATCATTTCCTGCATTTTGACCGCAATCCTGCTTCGATTTAATGAATCGCTTTTGCTGGCCTTTGGTGCAAGTTCCAACACCATCAGCTATGCAACCGCTTACATGCAGATTTATGCATTCGGAACACTGTTCGTACAGCTGACCCTTGGCATGAATGCTTTCATCACTGCCCAGGGATTTACCACCATTTCTATGGTCTCCGTCCTGATCGGTGCAGTCTGCAACATCATTCTGGATCCGGTATTTATCTTCGGATTCCATATGGGCGTACAGGGAGCTGCCCTTGCAACGGTTCTCTCCCAGGCGATTTCCTGCGTGTGGGTCATCCGCTTTCTCTGCGGCAAGAAAACCCAGCTCCATATCCGTATCAATCATTTACGGCTGAAAGCTGCAACCATTCTGCCCTGTATTTTCCTTGGTCTTGCTGCCTTTATCATGCAGGCAAGTGAGAGTGTCATTGCCGTCTGTTTTAATTCTTCCCTGCTTCGCTACGGCGGTGATATCGCAGTTGGAACCATGACAATCCTGACCAGTGTCATGCAGTTCGCCATGCTTCCGCTTCAGGGAATTGCCCAGGGTGCGCAGCCTATCTCCAGTTATAATTACGGTGCAAAAAATGCAGACCGCGTGAAGAAAACCTTCCATCTGCTGCTTCGTACCTGCCTGACCTATTCCCTCCTTCTGTGGGTTGCCGTACAGCTGGTTCCCCAGGTATTCATCAGCATCTTTACTTCCGATGCCGACCTGATCGCCTTTGCCACACCGGCACTTCGCATTTATTTCGGAGGTCTGGGACTCTTCGGCATTCAGATTGCCTGCCAGATGACCTTTACCTCTCTGGGAAAAGCAGTCAACTCCATCGTCGTGGCTATTGTCCGGAAATTTATCCTGCTGCTTCCGCTCATCTACCTGATGCCTCACGTGGTATCCGACCCCACCACCGGCGTCTATATGGCAGAGCCCATTGCAGATGTGATCGCTGTCACCTTTACCTGCATTCTGTTTGCCGTTCAGTTTAAAAAAGCACTGGCGGAAATTCGGTAAATACCCGTCGTAAAAAATGAAGAATTCCAGGTATACCGACTGCTGAAATACAGGTGGTCGGTACATCTGGAACGCTCCTAGTACTATTTGAAAACTTATTTTAATTTGACAAATGGATATTTTCCATAAATATCATCGTTATTCCATTCCGCAATACTCATGACATCCACTTTATCAATCATTTTTATTCCTGTATCAAGACTCTCCTGCAGTGAAAATGGAAGCAACGTTTTCATACGCCCTCTTAACCTTTTTCTCATCGTAGAATCACTTCCAGGTGCTTCTACCACATAAATGTAATGTACTGGTTTTCGCTTACCCAAAAGATACAGATAGTGATAAGAATCATAAAATTTTCGAATTACTGAACCTACCTTTTTATCTTCCATAGGATTAAATGGCTTGGTCTTATAACTAAGTTCCACCGCTTTTTCAGTGTTGGCATTTTTATATTCCATTATCACAACATTTTCGGAATTTTCAATCATAAAATCTGCATCTGAAAGCTGTACTTTTGCATCATGGTAAATCTGATGAAGTTGATCTGATGCCCAAATAGCCTGCGAACAATCCAATCCATACTCTTCATTTTCATCGGTAAAAATTTTTTTCATTTTCATTTTCTCAAAGCCGATATACTTCATCCAGTAAACTATTATCAGCCATCATGATGTGATTGGCTTCCAGATCCTCCATTCTGTATGCAGAATTACTGTAAACTTCCTCTTCACCTGTTTCTTCATTTTTTTCTGACATGTCTTTTAATGAATCTGATAACTCCGATGTGCCCTTATATAAATTATGGAACATCACCTGTTCTTTATTTTTACGCCGGATTTCCAAATATTTTGCAAAATTATAGCTATGTGTTGCAACAAATATCTGCACACCATTTTCCTGCAGTTTAAGCAAAACTCCTGCAACCAATGGATACAATTCCGGATTCAAATTTGCCTCTGGCTCATCCCATAACAAAACTGATCCTTTTTCAAGTAATCCATTTCGTATCAGTTTCCAAAGCAATCCCAGTTTCCGTAAGCCTTCCGCTTCCAATGAGAAATCAATCTTTCTTCCATCTTTTTTTAACACATAAAATACGTCGTCTTCCTGTATAACCGTTCCATCAATCGCTGCACTTAATTCATCAAGAATTGCTTTGCATGATTCCGGTATTTCCCTTGTTTCCGGAAGGGAGGCATTTACTACAATATCTATCTGCGTCCCATCAAATGGCATAGTATATTTTTGATTCATTGCAAGAAATCCCTTTGAATGAGAAAGCATTTCTGTTGTTGGAATATATACCGACGGAATATTCAACCCTAACCAGTCTTCATATCCTAAAATTTTTTCATGCGTCAGACTATCTTCAAATACGTGTGTCCCATCAGATACTTTATAGTAACAATAGTCACTTTCTGTATTTTTCAGCATCTCTGAATTTTTCAAATTGTTAGAAAAAAAATCTAACAATCTCTTTGTTTTTCCTGGATTTGTCTTTTCAAACGACCACTGTGTTGCTGCATAAATCATTTTGAGAATTGTCGTTTTTCCTACACCATTTTCACCTATCAATACGTTAATTCCATTGCAAAAGCCTAAATGAAATGCATCTGAAATTTTATCTCCTGTTTTTACTTCCCCTATTTTACAATCCCCATTATTTTTCCGCCATTGTCTCTGAAAGACCATCACATTTAAAATATCTATTGATTTAATCGCCATATTTTTACCCTCTGATTATTAAGTATGCGGTTTTATTGTGCCATAAATCAAAACTAAACTCAATATTTCATTGTATTATTTCAAATAAATGAATATATCTCTTTGTCTTCTCCATCACATCTGTCAGCAACTCCAGGTTCTTCATGGTATCCGGTGTTTCGATTGAGTGATTTGCTTCTTCATATACATAAATTGATACTTTCTGCTGCTCTGAAAGCCGTACCACCTCTTCCGTATTGCTCCACGGATCTTTCGTTCCTATAAATGCAATGGCA
Source organism: Hominiventricola filiformis (assembly GCF_020686965.1). Lineage (NCBI taxonomy): Bacteria > Bacillati > Bacillota > Clostridia > Lachnospirales > Lachnospiraceae > Hominiventricola > Hominiventricola filiformis. Next base: position 65,762 of record NZ_JAJEPS010000014.1, read on the forward strand.
TTCTCATGTGGGAATGCATAGGTCTGTTTCAGCGGAGTGTACAGAACCTGCTGGCACGGAATTTTGTATTTCCATGCATAATTGGACGCGATAATCGTTCCCACGCTCTTTGATACAAACAGAATCTCACTGTATTTTCCAAAATCCACTTTTGACAGCTGCTGCTCTGCCTGTGCATACAACGCTTCAAACGCCTGCTGCATCTTCTGCTCATCTCCACGGATATTTCTGCCATCATAGGAATAAGAAAGCGAAATACTCTCCTCATATCCACATTCCTGTGTCAGCTTTCTTGCATAATAAAGCAATGGTTTGTCACAGTGATAACCAATTCCCGGGAAAAATATGGCTAACTTTTTCATTTGTTCCTCCATCATTTATTTTTATAATTGCATCAATGTTTCAAATACTCTGCCCATCCTTTCACGGGCATCTTTGTAAAACCCACCTTGAATCCTTGGAAGTTCTTCTTTCCCAAACTCCCGCTTCTCAATATAGGCACCATACCAGAGTTCGATCTGCAATGCCTCATATCCAAGTCCCTGTCTTCCATAATGTCGGGTAATATAACCGCCTGCATATTCCTGATTGCATTTTACCGAAAATCCCTGATCTGAACACAGCTGTTCCATTTTCTTCAGAAATTCATCCGAGCAGCTTGTCCCAAAACTACTTCCCAATAAAATATCTGCTCCAAAATTCAGACCAAAACTATGTAAATCCAGCAAATACACCTTTGGAAAATGCTTCTTCTTTTCCGCCAGAAGCTGTTCTAACCGCTGATGGTATGGCAGATAAAAGTTATCTATGCGTTCTTGAATTTCTTCATCATTCGGAAGCACCTCATACATCTTGTCATCCTGGATAGTATGGGTGTAGATAAGATTCGTCTTATAAGAATCTCCTTCTCTGATCCTGTCCCTGTTCACATCAATCACATACCGATTCACCGGATTTATCAGGACTGTATATTGCTGCTCCCGCAGAAAATCATAAAAGTCCGGCAAATACCAGTCACTGTTTGGCAAAATCAGATCTTTCTTCAGTTTTGTTTTCATCTCCGGTGGAATCCAGATGCCGCTGTGCGGAATGCTGATGACCACCGGATGCTGATGAATGAATGTGTTATATCCTTCAAACTTTTGATATTGCATTTTCATGACTTGATCAACCATTTTCTTCAATATCTTCTTACACTTTATCACGTACCATCATTAATGTATAACCCAGCAAATTCTTGCCGTTCCATTGGTTTATGTTATAACGCCTTGGATCATTCATGGACAAGCCGATTCCCCATATTTGATCCTTTACCGCACATTCTGCTAAAACCATTTGCTCCGTCATTTTGAGTTTTCTTCGCAGTAATTCATTTTGAGAAAATTTTGCCAAAAGTCCTTCATATACTATAATCTGCCTCATTCCATTCCAGATATGATCATCATATCCCGTCACTTGTCGTCCCAGAGATTTTATTTCTGCAACATCATCTGTTTCCAAAATTTGATGACTAATCAAATGATCTCTAAAACACTCCGCCTTTTTATACATCATAAATTGTTCCATTGATGAAAATATAATGCCATTTACTTCAAATACGCATCTATACCAGTTGCTCAAATATCCGTTTTCTTCATCTGGATTATGAAAACATATAATATTCATGTTCATGTCTCCCCTGACCGATTAAAATTTTATATTTTGATACAATCAGTATACTATAAAACACAAAATATTTCATTGATAATTTTATACCTCCGTAATCTCATTCTATCGTAGTATATATATGAACAATCTACAAAAGTCGATCACAAAAAGCTGGTACAACTCATTACACCAGCTTCATCTTCTCTACCATCCAACTCTCATTTTCCATATGATATTCTTTCCCACAATAAGAGCATTCTTCTTCCAGTTTCAGTACTGAATTCACCGCTCCCTTTTGCTGGCACAGAAAATGCCGGGATTCCGGTTTCTTTGGTATATTTGTGTCATATTTTGATATATTTTAAAAATTAATCATGTATATTAGTGTTAATTTTTAATAATATTTAATTGTTTTTTACATGAATAGCTGGTATACTATGTTCAGTACATTTACGGAGGACAGATTATGTATAGAAAGATTATGTGCTTCCTGAAAACGTGGAAAGAAAACGAACACCGCAAGCCCCTTATTTTACAGGGCGCAAGGCAGGTTGGAAAGACCTATTCCATTCTGGAGTTTGGACGCACCTGTTACGAAAATGTGGCATATTTCAACTTCGAAACCAATCCAAAGCTGAACGAAACCTTTGAAGAAAACATCAGTCCCGATTATCTGATACCGATTTTATCCCATATCGCAGGACAGACCATCGTAAAAGAAAAAACACTTATCGTATTCGACGAAGTACAACTTTGCGAAAGGGCATTGACCTCGCTCAAATACTTTTGCGAAGATGCTCCAGATTACCACATCATTGTCGCAGGCAGCTTGCTCGGTGTTGCGGTCAACAGAGCGAAATTCTCTTTTCCCGTAGGAAAGGTCGATATGAAAACGCTTTATCCTATGGATATGGAGGAGTTTATGTTGGCTCTCGGCAAGGACGATTTGGTAGAACAGATTAAAAAGTGCTTTCATACTGATACGCCGCTGCCGTCTGCCTTACACGATATCGCAATGCAGCTTTACCGTCAGTACCTTGTGGTCGGCGGTATGCCGGAATGCGTAATGCAGTTTGCTGAAACAAAGGATTATATCCTTGTCCGGCATACGCAGGATATGATACTTGCAAGCTACCTCAATGATATGAGCAAATATAATAACCTGAATGAAATCAAGAAAACCAGACTTGCCTATGATAACATTACCGTTCAGCTCTCAAAGAAAAATACCCGTTTCCAATATAAGCTGATTAAGAAAGGGGGACGGGCTTCCGAATTTGAAAATGCGATAGAATGGCTTTGTCTGTCTGGTATCGTATCACAGGTCTACAAAGTAGAACAAATCAAAAAGCCGCTTGAAAACTACCGAGATATTGATGCATTCAAGATTTATGTATCCGATTTGGGATTGCTCTGCGCCAAAAAGGATTTAGCCGCCAATGACATTCTCTATATGGTCGAGGAAATAAACGACTTCAAGGGCGGTATGACAGAAAACTATGTCAATGTGCAGCTCTCCATTAACGGTTATCACACCTATTATTGGATGTCGGAGCGTGGGGCTGAAATTGATTTTATCATTCAGCGTGACGGACTGCTCATTCCCCTCGAAGTCAAGTCTGCCGACAACACCAGAGCCAAAAGTTTAAAGGTCTATATGGACACTTACAAGCCGGCCTATGCAATCAAGCTCTCCTCTAAAAACTTTGGCTTTGAGGACAACAAAAAAATTGTTCCTCTCTATGCCGCATTTTGTATCTGAAACAGCCGATAAAATCATTGTCTTTAAAATATTAAAAATAAATCCTTCCCGAAAATGCCACATGAGGAAGTTCATAAAAAGTACTGTCTTTTGGACATATAGGGCGATACAGTGGATCCGCCACAATGATTCTGGCACTTTTCAGTGCCTCTTCCATGGCTTCTTCTCCGAGCACCACCGCGTCCTTTTGTCCAAGCAGGGTATCACATTCTTTTAACGGGCACAGGACACGGGCCGCACGTCCATATTGTTTTTCAATCCCTGCTGCCAGTGAGCCCATGGTGACCGGCTCTCCAATCAGCGTAATCTCTGCCTCCTGCTGCATGCGGTTCTGCAAATATACCGTCACAGGATCGGTCTTCTGCGTAACTGTATGTTCCAGTGCACGGGAAATGTCTTCCACTAACCATTGATTCGGCGTTCCGACCACATATGGCATGTGATATTTTTCCCAAAGGACCTTCGCTACCCACAGTCCCACTGCGGATACCACCAGATTGATATCCGCCTCACCTGACATTTGCAACGTTTTGAGATCGTCTCCCATGGCCCATGTAGAGAATACGTCCCATCCATATGCTTTCAGATTTTCTTTTAATAATTCTACATTTTCCTGTGGTCCGAAATCCAGCGGTGTCACACCCAGGAGATTGACCCTGCGCATAGAAACATCTCGTTTCTTCTGCCAATCCGGTGCTTTGACAAACCGACTGGCGATTTTTTCCAGCGCGATTCCAGCTCCATATACATAATCATGCATCCCGTTGGTGGGTACAAAAAACGTCGGGATTCCGGTTTCCTTTTCTATGATCCGTGCAATGGCTGGAAAGTCTGTCCCATTCAAAAATGGAATCGGCGAACCTGCCAGTGCAATAAATGCCGGATGCAGTTCACTGGCAGTATACGTAATATCATTGATAAATTTCCGGTCATTTCCCATAACCGCATCGATCTCTGTGAGTCCTGAGATAAAGATCAGACTGTCCTGATCGTACCAGCGGAGCTCATCATGGGTATTATAGGTGGAATTACATCCGGAAGGATCGTGCATCACGGTCATTCCACCCAGCTCATACAATGCGGAACAGACGCCGGACACATCTGCCGTATAGACCGGGATGATTCGATATGATTGTCTCATAGGCAGCACTCGCACCCCCATCCCTTTTGTATTACAAGTCTTTCCGTATCTTTTTCATTGAGGTATGCATCCATCATCAGCTCTGCCGTCCTCCGGATTCCGTCAAATCCATACAGTCCCTCTCCCTGCACCAGATTCACAAAATGCCGGCTGCGGCTGAAATATGCTGCCTTTTGTCCGATGGCAAGCACTTTTTCCTCTCCGCCTCTTGGCAGCACCCGCATTTTTACCTGAATCGTCGCAATCAGTTCCAGTTCCGGCGCATGCTCCTGAAGCCAGAGAAAATCCTCTTTTTCTTCCGGACTGATGCCGTCCAGATAAATGGCTTTCACACAGAAACCATGTGTCAGAAGCAGTTTTGCCAGCCCAAGTGGTCTTGGATGATAGAGATAATCCAGAACAATCGGCATCTCCCCCATCAGATTCTTTGCCTCTGCAAGCTTTTCCTCACAGGCCGCACGCTCATGCGCCAGTTCCTCTTCCGTTAATTCCGGCAATCCGAGCATATCCGTCAGCTGCTTTAACTGGTTCTCGATCTCTTCATAGGAAAAACTGCCCGGCAGATAGAGATGCTCACGTCCCAGACGTTTTGCCTGTGCCTCCATTCCATATTTTCCGGCCGGATAGCAGTTAAGAAACAACCGCCCCCTGCTCATTTCCAGCAGTTCCTGCCAGGTATTGCAGGCAGGCAGTTCCCGTACCCTGTACCCATATCGTTTTAACAAACGCTTGATATCGCTGCTCTCATCCAGGACAAAATCACTGCCCAATACCGAGACGGTTTTCTCATCCGCTTCACAGACCGGAAGGGGATCATACATGGCTTTTCGAAGCTTCTGATCCGGCGTCAGACTGTGCTTCTGCATAATCGGGTCCATGTAGCAGCGGATAAAACAGATATCCGGGAAACGCTCTTCTAATTTCCTATAAATATATTTCAGATTACTTCCAAGGAAATGATGAAGGCAAACCGTAAAAAGCAAAACGGCTTTCGGATGATCTCCCCTCTTGTTCAGCACATCGGTTACGCCCTCGATGGTCAGCTCCTCCAGATTGCTGTACAAAAGATCCTTTTCTTCCACAATTACATAGGAAAAACGGTCTGCCGCATTCATTTCCGCAGCCGTCAGTACAACACCCCGCATACAGTTCTCTGCACAGACATAGATTTGTATCGTCTCAGGAACCTGCATTCCCGTATGTACAATATTCCAGTTGCCGTGTACCGGAGAATTATATTCCAGCTTTGACGCAAAGGGTTTCGGAAAGGATGCATCCTCCATCTTTATCACAGCGTCTTTTTTTTCTGTCACCCTGATCAATCGCCTGCTCCTCCTTCTGCCGGAGTAATCACATTGGAATATGCTGTTTTGGCAGATACTCCTTTCAAACGTCCGATTTTTCCGGAGAGTGCACTGATCTTATCCTGCGGTGCATCGATGGCAATGCTGATGATGCTGATCCCTTTCGCACGATAGGGAATACCCATCCTGCCGATAATATACTGACGCGCTTCATGAAGCAGCGTGTTTAATTCTTCAATCGCATCATCCTGCTCTACAATAATAGAAATAAGTGCCACTCTGGTGTCCATGCTCCCATTCCTCCTGTTTAACAGATTCTTGGCAAAAGCTCCCCACCCGGCTGCGGAAGCAGTGCCAGTGTGCCGATCTCAGTCTCCATAACCACTTTTCCCGGTTCCTCTGCGACCACCTCGCCAATGATCGCTGCCTCTGCAGAATAGGGACATTTTCTCAGTGTTTCCACAATTCCTTCAGCTTCTTCCTTCGGTGCCATAATAACAAGTCTTCCCTCACATGCCAGATATAAAGGTTCCAGGCCAAGCATCCCGCAGACCCCCTTTACTTCCGGCTGCACCGGAACAGCTTTTGCATCCAGATGAATCCCCACGTTGCTCTGCCCTGCAATTTCATACAGAACCGTTCCTACGCCACCTCTGGTGGCATCACGGATCACATGCAGATTATGTGTGGTGTCCATGACTGCCTTTACCGTTCCCCACAGAGGTGCACAATCACTGGTCACATCGGCATCAATTCCAAAATCTTCCCGTTCTAACAGAATCGTACATCCGTGCCGTCCGATATCACCGGTCACAATGATGGCATCTCCCGGCTTTGCCAGTGCTCCGCCAACGGTGACTCCTTCTTCAATTTCACCCATTCCGGTCGTGGTGATAAATACGCCGTCTACCTGACCTCTTCCTGCAACCTTCGTATCTCCCGATACAATATGTACACCTGCTTCTTTTGCCGTTTTCTCCATAGCGGCAGCGATTTCCTCCAGTTTTTCCATGGGGAATCCTTCTTCAATGACAAAGGCGCAGGTAAGATACAATGGTTTTGCCCCCATACATGCAAGATCGTTGACCGTTCCGCAAATGGACAGTTTGCCGATATTTCCTCCCGGGAAAAATGCCGGGGATACGATGAAGCCATCTGTCGACACCGCCATCTTGCCTGCCGGCGGAATCAGAACCGCCGCATCATCTGCCGTCAGATCATGATTTGCAAAATGTGCCTTAAATACCTGATCAATCAACTCGGATGTCTGTCTTCCACCGGCACCATGTGCCATCGTTACTGTTCTATTTTCCATGATGTTTTCCTTCTCTCTTTGTATTGGCAACTATTCAGAGCCACATTCGCAACTATGAATACTGATAGTATGCGGAACAGGCTCCCTCGCCCGATACCATACAGGCTCCCACCGGGTGCTGCGGTGTACAGACTTTTCCGAACACTTTACAATCGGACGGTTTGCATTTTCCCTGCAGTACATCACCGCAGCGGCAGGCCGGATTGGGTTTTCCTTCTATTATCGGCACCTGATATTTGATCCGTGCATCAAACTCCTGCCACTCCTGCCTTAACTTCATGCCGGATGCAGGAATCATACCAAGGCCTCTCCATTCACTGTCACAGGCCTCCATCATCTCATCTACAAGAACCTGTGCCTCCCTGCTGCCTTCCTGTGTCACCACACGCGGATAACAGTTGACAAAAAACGGTTTTCCTTCCTGAAATTTTACCAGTGCAACCGCCAGTGCCGTCATCAGTTCTTTTGCGGTAAATCCCGCCACAACACCGCTGACCCCTTCTTCTGCCAGAGCTTCACACAGATGTGTTCCCGTAATCGCATTCACATGTCCCGGATATAAAAAGACATCTGCGCTGCCCTTTAATGCCTCATAAGCCTGGGGCATGGTTTTATTAGCCGTCAATATGGAATAATTAGAAAGTCCATCTTCTTTTGCTGATTTCACAGAAAGACATCCTGCAGGCGTCGTTGTCTCGAATCCTACAGACAAAAATGTCACCTGCTCCTCCGGATGTTCTCTTGCATATTTTTCAGCATCTGCCGGAGAATACACGATACGAATCTTCGCTCCCTGTTCCCGTGCTCCCGCAAGGCTCATCTTTGTTCCAGGGACACGCACCAGATCACCAAAAGTACAGACAGTAACTCCTTTTTCCAAAGCCAGATAAATCGCTTCGTCAATAAAACTGACCGGAGTCACACAAACCGGACATCCCGGTCCTGAAATCAGTTCCACCTGCTCCGGCAGCAATTTACGGATTCCCAGGCGGAAAATCTCATGGGTATGTGTGCCGCACACTTCCATGATCCGTACATGGGGGCCATCATAAGTCTCTATTATTTCTCTGGCTGTTTTCATGATAAAAATTTCTCCATGAGATGTTCTGTCTCGCTGTCATCCTCCTCTGTGATTTTCGCGATTGCCACACCCGCATGAACCATCACATAATCTCCCGGTTCCAGATCTTCCAGAAGCTGGGCGGAAACCTCTCTTTTTGCACCGCCTGCATCAATGACTGCCGTGCCATTACTGATTTTTACTACTTTTGCTGATAACCCTACACACATTTTTTATACTCTCCCGTTCTGTAATTGATACATCCCATATGCCGCCTGTCCGATGGCAATTCCTCCGTCATTTGGCGGAACCATCCGATGTCGCAGCACTTCAAATCCTTCTTCCATAAGCCGCTCTTCCGTCAGACGAAGCAGCAGCCGATTCTGAAAGACACCGCCACTTAAAGCAACCTTCTGTCTGCCGCTTACATTACGTACCTCCATACAGGCTGCTGTGATCTGCTCTGCCAGTGTCTGATGGAACAGATATGCCAATCTTCCGCTGTCTGCTCCCTGAAGCTTTGCTTCCGTGATCTGCTGTACCAGCGTTTGGGTATTCAGAATCAAACGTCCGTCCTCTTTATACAGCAGGTGATCCTGATTTCCTTTTTGTTTCTGCAGATTATACTGCTCATATGCTTCTGCTGCAAACTCCAGTGCCATCGATGCCTCACCTTCAAAACTGGACTGACGTCTGAACCCTAAGATAGCACTGACTGCATCAAAAAGCCGTCCCACACTGGTGGACACCACCGCATTTAATTTCCGGTCCGCCATGGTAAACTGTACCCTGCTCTCCTGCTCACTGCAAAGGCCAAGCTTTTCCATTATTTTCCATGCCTGCTCACGGTCTTTGGTATATTCATAAATCATGGATACTGCAATCCGCCAGCCTTCCTTTGCCGAAATGTCGCCACCGATCTGTAAAAATGGGGCAATACTTCCAGCTCTTGTAAAATTCTCATAATCTGCCAGCAGGATTTCTCCACCCCAGATCGTTCCATCCGTTCCATATCCGGTGCCGTCAAAAGCCACTCCGATAACCGGTTCCTGGCAGTCATTTTCTGTCATACAGGATAAAATATGCGCATAATGATGCTGCACCTTCAGCACCGGGTAACCTAGCTCTTCCGCCACCACAGTAGAATTGTATTTCGGATGTAGATCACAAACCACAGCCTGAGGTGTTACTTCCAATAACGTCTGAAACCGGTGAATGGTTTCCTGCAACGCTTTTACTGTTCTTACATCTTCCAGGTCACCCACATAGGGAGATGGATAAAACCGGCTGTCTACGCCGATACAGAAGGTATTCTTCAGTTCTCCTCCAACAGCAAGCACCTGCCCTTTCCAGTCCGCCGACATCATGAAGGGCAGCGGCGCATATCCCCTGGAACGCCGAATCATATAGGGTTCGTTTTTATAAAAATCCATAACCGTATCATCCGCCCGGATTCTGATTTTTCGATTGTGAGACAACATGGCATCACACAAATGAGACAGTTCCGCAACCGCCTCTGCATCCTCGCGACAGATGGGCGCCCCGGACGTATTTCCACTGGTCATGACTAAAATGTCCGGCATTTTAATTCCGTCATCATACTGGAAAATCAATAACTGCACCGGTGCATACGGAAGCATCACACCAACCTTTGGATTCCCAGGTGCAATAGAAGGTGCCAGTCTGCCGCCAGTTTCTTTGTTCAACAGCAGAATCGGTTTCTGATGTCCGGTGAGAATCGCTTCCTTCTCCGGTGTTACAATACATTCCCGTTTTACCACCGCTTCATCCTTTGCCATGACTGCAAAAGGCTTGGCCGGACGTCTTTTCAATGTCCGCAGGCGCTGAACCGCTTCTTCATTTGTCGCATCGCAGCACAGATGAAAACCACCGATTCCTTTGATTGCTACAATCTTGCCATCACTGATCATCCGCCGCGTACAAGTAATGGCATCCCGCCCCCGTTCGGGTCGGCCGATCAGATAGACTTCCGGTCCACATTCATTACAGCACACAGGCTGGGCGTCATAACGCCTCGTCTTCTCATCATCATACTCTTTTGCACAGTCCGGACACATGGGAAATTCCTTCATACTTGTCCGTTCCCGGTCATAGGGCAGGGCATCCAGAATCGTCAGCCGCGGTCCACAGCAGGTACAGTTGATAAACGGATGCAGATACCGCCGGTCTTTCGGATTGTACATTTCTTCCTTACATTCCTCGCAGATGGCAATATCTGGCGAAACAAAGATCTCCCCTTTGGTCTTTTCACTTTCAATAATGTCGAAGGTCTCAAAATGGGTCTCTGTCTCTGCGGTAACATCCTCTGTATTAATTTTTAAAATAGCCGCACGCTTTGGCGGATGTACTTCCAGGGCCTTCAGAAATCCTTCGATCTGCTCTTTTTCACCCTGGGTATATATTTCCACATAGGGGCCTCTATTACAGACCGTTCCGCGAATTCCACTGGCTGCTGCATGGCGGCTTACCGTCGGCCGAAATCCAACCCCCTGAACGATGCCATAGACCCGGATACGCCAGGTCAGTTCCTTCTTTTGCATACTCTTCTCCCATCGCAGGATCCCTGATGATTCTGTTATTCTGCTCCTGCAAGACGACCCGACACGGCAAAATGTACGGTGTCCACAAAAGTTCCGCCAAATTTTGGTGTCATCCGCTCCATACAGCGATCCGCATAAATCACATCGAAATCTCCGTCTTCTACCAGCTTTATATAATCCTCTTCATCCCGCAGGTGAAGATCTCCTTCCTTACGAAGTTCCGGCTTTACCATAAACCAGCTTGCTACCGTTACCTGGGCATCCGGTGCTTTCTTTAAGATTTCTTCACGGATCGCAGAACCAATCACCTGCTGCTGTACGATCAGTACTCTTTTTCCGGAATAATCCATCTCAGAAATCAGTTCCTCCACCAGAGGATAACCAACCTCGTAGGGAGTTCCATAAGTGCGTTCCAGATATTTCGCCGCCTCCAAAGCCGCCGGAGATACCACGATATGTTTCTCCACATTGGAAACCTTCTTCACAGCCTCCAGTCCGTCTCCCATTCCATAACAGACCGCTGTTTTTCCTTCTGCTGCAAAGCGTTCCCGGATACGGTCCGCCGCACGCAGGTCACTGATATCCTGCGGTGTCATGCCAAGAATCCCGATTCGTCCAGGAATCACTTCTTCTTTTTCACCTGCAAATACGAAAAACAGTTCCAGCCATGCTTTTTCTTCGCCTTTGTCATACAGTTCCATGCCGTCCGTATCCACAGTCATGATCGGCAGATTCACTTTTTTCTCCGTCATGCGCTTTAATGCATGGTAATCCGTTCCGATAACTGCAGGAACCGGTGTCCCTATAATAGCTGCAAACTTCGCATCCAGCTTTGTGGCTGCATCTGCAAGTTTTTCTACCAGGCGGTCATCCCGTCCAAGAATTGCATCCATATCACGGAGTCCTGCACTGAACAGGGCACTTTTACTCTCAAACCACCGGGGTTCATCAAATCCGCAGATATTTCCGGTGCAGCCACCGGCATCGCAGATCACGATAATCCCACCAAATTCATAGAACACAGACACTGCTCCGGATTGATCCGGTGCAAAAGGTGTCAGGTATTTTCTCAGTCCTCTCATTGTATTACACCTCCGCCAATGCCTCAAACAGTCTGCGCACTCCTGCATAGCCAAAGGGCTGCCGTTCCTCGTTCCAGCGCACGTTGGGACATCCCTTATGGTAATATCCGGCATCTTTTCCAATGGTCAGGTTGACACCGGACTGGCTTCCGTCATAATACAACATCGTTGGCTCCAGGTTGGAGAAGACTTTTGTCTCCGGACTTAAAACTGCCAGCTGTTTCACATAGATAAAATTTTCACCGGATAAGGTTCCATAAATCTCCGGCACACGGAATCCATACCGTGCCAGTGCCAGCGCCAGTTCAAAGGGATCTCCATTCATCCATTCTCCGACAGCAAAAGACGCATCCGGATGCGTTTCCCGGAATTTTGTGATTGCCGCTTCCGCTTCTTTGCGCGGTGCTTCATCATTAAATTCCACACCCAGTGCCGCCCCAAAGGCACGATACTGGCTGGCAATTTTATCAATCTGATAAAGTCTTCTCAGCTCAATATACGGAATTTTCAACCGATCATGAAAATCCTCTGCTGCAAAACGTGCTTCCGGGTGCAGTACCAGATTAAAATTTGCTTCCGCCATAGTCTGATATTCTGCGTAATCGCTGCATCTGGAAATCTCATGAATCGTTTTCACTCCCGCACCGTGAAGTAACTCATACAACTCACAGTCATCCACCAACGGCGAAAAATATCCCAGTAAATTTACTACATTTCCTTTTTTCTTCTTCGGCTCCAGCAGGGAATAAATGGACTGCCGAACATGCACCATGGGAGGCTTTCTGCCTTCTCTGGTCAATGCATACATATAACAGGGCTTCACCGGAATTCCTGCATATTCCTCTGCCTTATGACAGACTCGTTCCATATCCGTGCCGAGCAGCGCATCCACACAGGTAATACAGATCATTACAACAGACGGCTTCTTCTCAAGCCCTTCGCAGATCTCTGCCACCGCCTTTGGAATCTTTTTCAAATGTCTTCCCGTTACAATATCCGTCTCATCCATCAACAGGTAATAAAACCGGTCATGATACGCCGCCATGGAGCTGAGAACCGAAGTATTGCGTCCGCAGCATCCCGGAGATACAATCAGCATAATCGAATCCGGCACCGCCAGACCTGCGCGCTTCACACCGAATCCTTCTGCTCCTGGAGAGTTAAAAGCCAACGTCGCCGGGGAGCTGTAGATCAGATGGGTATGGGAAATCAGCTGTTTGGGAATATTCTCTTTTCCAAGTTCATTCAGCTTTTTTACCCTACAAAAATAAGCTTCCTGTTTCATGCATATTCCTCTTCTTTCCACAACAATGCAGCCAGATCAAGGAAACATTTGCTGATGTCCGAAGTCGGATCTCCCTCGATCACAGTCTTTCCCTGTTCCTCCCAGTGGATAATTTCATCACTTCTTGGCACTTCGCCCACGATCGGCACTCCGATCTTTTCTGAAAATGCCTGTACCTTTTCCTTCTCATTCTCCACATTTCTATGATTTAACACGATGCCAAATACTCGGGCATAGCTGCGGTCTTCGAAGTTTCTGACTGCGCTGGAAATATTGTTGGCCGCATACAGCGCCATTTTCTCCCCGGAGGTAACGATCAGAACCTTATCCGCATATCCCTCACGAATGGGGGCTGCAAATCCGCCGCATACCACGTCGCCCAGGACATCATACAAGACCACATCTGGTTTATAATGCTCAAACAGTTCCATATCTTCGAGAAGCTGAAACGTCGCAATAATTCCACGTCCCGCGCAGCCAAGTCCCGGTGTTGGTCCTCCGGTCTCAATGCAGAGGATTCCCCCATAACCCTCCTTTGAAATCTGTGACAGCTCATCCGGCTCTTCATCCTCTTCCCTCATATAATTCATCACCGGACGAAGAGGCTCTCCCCCAAGTAAATTGATGGTAGAATCCGCTTTCGGATCACATCCGATCTGAATGACACGTTTTCCCATATTGGCAAATGCCGCCGCCAGATTCGAAGTTACTGTAGATTTTCCAATCCCGCCCTTTCCATATACTGCTACCTTTAACATGTTTCCCTCCTGTTATTTCGTATTGAAAACGAAATTTTCTACGCAAAAAAACCACTTTCCCGGCAGTTTGTCAGGAAAATGGTTCTGCAAAGTCGTATATCGTAACTATTCCTGCTCGGATTATCCTTGCCATCAGAGTTTTCTCACAATTCATTACTGTTATGTCTTTTTCACCAAATATTTATCAGATGGATGAATCAGATACAGTAATCTTTTTCATTATTTTATCATCCGGCATACAAATTAGTCAACACGAACTGTATAGCAAAAAAGGGGCTGTCGCACTAACGTGCGGCAGCTCATTTTATATATCCAACACAAAACGCCGAGCTTCGAAAAGCCCGGCGTTCGTGGTATAATCAGTTTATGCGACTAAACAAAATAATACAGAGGGATTATACCTCATTTTCGCTGTAT
>NZ_JAJEPS010000015.1:0-80020 GCF_020686965.1 Hominiventricola filiformis
TAGTGAAATATCGTCTGAATTTGTCGGCGGTCAATGTGCTTCATGGCGGTTCCCTCCTAAAGCCGCCGTGTCAGCGTATAGTCGTCACTCCTTTGTCGAGGGCATAAGGAACGGCGGCCTTGATGTTACTCAAAACCGCCGCAGTACCCGGAAAATCCATTTTGGGCGCACAAAGCTGCCTGCCCTGCAACGGTTTTTTTTCTTTCCCCGTCTTGCGGGGCAGGATCGCTTGGCTTATTCGGTTTTAGTCTTGCTCTTGTTCGACTGCCTCTTTCAGCCGGTCAAAACTCTCATCGCTGATGATGTGTTCAATCCGGCAGGCGTCGGCCTCCGCAGTCTTGGGGTCAACGCCTGCGGTGATAAGCTGCTCGGTAAAGAAGCAGTGACGCTCGTAGATTTTTTCGGCAACTTCCCGGCTAACATCGGTCAGATGGAGAAAGTGATCTTCGTCCATCATAAGAAAGCCGCCGTCCCGCAAGGTAGCCACTGCATGGCACACGCTGGGCTTTGACACCTCCTTTACTGAGCCAGCTTCCAGCCGATGGCCTCCTGTCTGGCCGATACAAAATCGGCATACAGGCCCTTTTGCTGGATCAGCTCCGCATGAGTGCCGCGCTGGACGATATGAGCGTTGTCCAGTACAAGGATCTGATCGGCGTTGCGGACGGTTTTCAGACGGTGGGCAATCATGATGATGGTCTTGTCATGGGTCAATGCCTCGATAGCCCGCTGCAATTCATCCTCATTCTCCGGGTCAACGCTGCTTGTTGCCTCGTCCAAAATGATGATGGGTGCGTCCTTCAGCATGGCGCGGGCGATGGAAATCCGCTGTTTCTCGCCGCCAGACAGAGTGCCGCCGCCCTCGCCAATCACAGTGTCATAGCCATCCGGCAGGGCAGAAATAAAGTCATGGCAGCAAGCCTTCTTCGCCGCCTCAACCACCTGCTCATGGGTGGCGTCCGGGCAGCCAAACTTGATATTGTTCTCAATCGTATCTGCAAATAGGTACACGCTCTGGAACACCATCGAGATATTCTTCATCAGGCTGTCCAGCTTGAAATCTCGTACATCCGTACCGCCTATGGTAATCTTCCCGGCATTCACATCCCAAAAACGGGCAATCAGGTTGCACATCGTTGTCTTTCCTGCCCCGGAAGGGCCGACAATGGCCGTAGTCGTTTTTTCGGGAATGGTAAAGCTGACCTGATCTAATATCTTGCGGTCTGCGTAGGAAAAATCCACCTTGTTAAACACGATCTCGCTGGACTTCGGCGTAATATCAGCGCCTTTCTCGTCCATTACCGGCGTGTCATCAATGGAGTTTGCCGTATCCATCGAGGCCGCCAGCATTTGCAGCAAAGAGGCCATATTCCCGGCGTTCTCCAAATCGTTGAACACCATGAAAGAAGCAATCACCAAAATCAGACCGTAGGCCAGCGGCAGGGAGCTGTCCAGCCAGAACCAGACCGAGGCCAAAAGCAACAGGACGCTGAACACTCGGACAACAGCCTGTTTGATAGCGTCATAGGGAACGCTGGCCTTTGTCAATTTCAGGTTATCCCGGCAGCTCGCCTTAATTGCACTGCCGATAGACTGCGTGCTGTCCCGTTCCAGTCCAAATGCTTTGACAATCCCCATCCCCTGAATGTACTCCAACACAGACTCCACAAGGGACTCCTGTGTGTGCTGGCGTACCCCGCTGAGCGCGGCAGATTTGCGAAGCGCCAGTTCCGCCGCCGCAAGGTAAATCAGGACACCGGCAGCGGCCACAAGACCGATCCGCCAGTCAAATACCAACAGGACGATGACGAGGGCAACCGAGTTGAAAAAACCGCCCAGCACTGACACCAGAACACGGGCTGCTGAGTTCTCTACATCGCCCAAAGTTGTTGTGACAATGGCGGTAATATTCCCGATACTATTCTTGTTGAAGTAGCCCATCGGGATGTAACGCAGCCGATCTCCGATGTGGATACGCTTTTCCGCCACCATGCAATAGCCGGTTTCCGTCTGCTCCATCGTGGAAAAATAGGTCGTGATGATACGCCCAATGAGGGAAACGGCCATAATTCCCAGCGAAATGCAGATAAACTTTCCGTCCCGGTTGTCAGATACTAACGCGCCGATCACTACAAAGAGGGCGGCAAACTGCATGGCTGAAAACAGCCCGGACAGGAATGAGAATAACAGGGATTTTTTTAGAAGCCCCTTTTTGCTGCCTGCAAAAGCAAAGATTTTTTTCAATGTTCCATACATCTGACAACATCCCCTTACATCTGGTCTTTCGCGCCGATGTGCGCCTGCCACATATCCCGGTAGAGGGGGCAGGTTTCCAGCAGCTTCTCATGCGTACCCTGTGCGTGGATGGTTCCATCCTTCACCACAACGATGTTATCTGCGCCAACAATGGTAGACAGCCGGTGTGCGATCACAATCAGAGTCTTGCCGACAGTTAAAGCGGAAATGGCTTTCTGCACCAGCGCCTCATTCTCTGGGTCGATATAGGCAGTTGCCTCGTCCAAAATGACAACCGGCGCATTTTTCAGCATGGCGCGGGCGATGGCAATCCGCTGGCGTTCACCGCCGGAAAGATGGGAACCGGCGCTGCCGACAACCGTATCATAGCCATTATCCAGCTTGCGGATAAAGGCGTCGCAGCCGCTTTGTTTGGCTGCCTGCTCCACCTCTGCGTCCGTGGCACTGGGTCTTCCCATGCGGATATTCTCCCGGATACTGCGGTTAAACAGGTAGTTGTCCTGAGATACATAGGAAATCTGGTCTGCAATTTCAGACAGCGGCATATCCTTCAGCTCATGGCCGCCGAGGGTAATGCTGCCGGATGTAACATCCCAATACCCGGCAATCAGCTTTGCCACCGTAGACTTGCCGGAGCCGGACGGCCCTACAAGGGCGGTCATGGTTCCGGGGTGGATGGCGAGATTCACATCATGCAAAACCTCTGTTGTCCCGTCATAGGAAAACGACACAGACCAAAGAGAAATGCCGGTATTTTCCAGCTTGATCGGCGTTTCTTTATGGTTCAGTTCTTCGACGTTCAGAAGCTGGCTGATTTCTTCCACATTTGTCCCCAGTACAGCCAAATCGTCCGTAAAGGTAAAGGCCGCAATAATCGGCCCAATCAGCCCCAGCGAGAAAATCACAATGGACAGGAAGGTGGAAAACTCCAGACTGCCGGAGAGCCAGAATGCAAAACCGCAGGGCAGCACGCAAATCAGCACTGAGGGCAGGATGGCGTTGTAGGCGCTCATGGTTTTCTGGTTTTCCCGCATCCAGTCCACATAGTAGTTGGCGCTATAATTCACCGCGTCAGAATATTTTTTGTAGGAACCGGCGGATTGGCTGAACGCCTTTACCACCTCAATCCCGCCGATGTACTCTACAATGGCATTTGCCATCTGCTTGCCTGCCTTGACAGCACCCTCCCATTTGACGGGATAATTCTTCATACCGGTAGACATGACAGCAAGGCCAACCACCAGCGTAACAAGGGACAGGAGCGCCATGCGCCAGTCCATAACGAACAGATATACGACAATCACCAAAGGCACCAGCACATTTGCGGTCATTTCCGGGAGCAGGTGTGCGAAGGTCGATTCCATGCCTTCCACCCGGTCAACAATCGTCGTTTTGTACTGGCCGGACGGAGTATCTAAAATCGTCCCCATCGGGACGCGGGCCAGCTTTGCGGTGATATTCTCCCGCAGATCGCGCAGCGTGTAATAGGTCGCCGTGTGGGAAATGACTGTTGAAAGATTGGCGAAAACAACCTTTCCCAAATAACCGCACAATGCAACGATACAGGCCGTCATATAACTGGAAAACTCCTGCTCTCCCGACAGCATCAGTGTGACAATATGCGCCACGCAGAAATAGGGCACCATCTGGCAGGCCACGCCTAATACCGCAAGGATAATACTGCCGATGAATTTCCCGTGATAGGGCTTGCCCCATCCCCATAAGACGCCTATGGGCGACTCTTTCTTTTCTTCCTTCATTTTGTAGGCACCCCCTTTATAAAATAGTTTCGGATTTTTTCAAGACCGGCCTCATCCATTTGAAATTTGTCGATGATGGAACCGCCCTCAAAATGGACAATATCCGTACAACAATCTAAAAGCAGCTCAAGATCATGGGTAATGACATACAAGGTAATGCCTGTATCCCTGACTTGTTTCAAGACATTGGCAACCTCTTTCATGTGTTTGTAATCAAGACCGCTGGTCGGTTCGTCAAAAAATAAGATAGAACGCTTGGATGCGATTGCCGAGGCAATTGCTACCCGCTGCTTTTGGCCGCCGGAAAGGGACATAGGGTGTCTGTCTTTGAAGCCGATTAAATCTAACTCGGCAAGGATTTCCTCAGCCCACTCCTGATTTTCCTCCTCCATACTGATCAGGACTTCATCCAGCACAGTTTCCGTGAAAAGCTGGTGATTGACTTCCTGCATCACCATGTAGCAGGTATTTAGTCTGTCTTTAGGCCGATAAGTTCTGCCGTTCCAGATCACCTCACCGCAGCGCTTTTCAAGGCCGCAGAAACACCGGGAGAAGGTGGACTTTCCAGCTCCATTATTCCCGATGATCCCGACAATACGATTTGCGGGGATTTTACTTTCCCGGATGTGCAGCGTTTCCGGTTCGTTTTTGTAGGCAAAGCAGAAATTGCGAAGTTCCATTTGCTGACCGGCCTGGGGCAATGCTTTCGGCGGCAACAAATCTTCAAGAATAAAGGTACGCAGCCCCAACTTGGCTCTCTGTTGCTCCGTCAGGCTCTCAAACTCCGCTGCGGAGTAATCTTTTTCCACCTTTCCGCCGGTAATATAGATAAAACGATCCGCAAGACCGCGCAGATAGTAGAGCCGATGCTCTGACACTATAATTGTTTTCCCCTGCGACTTCCAAAACGCAAGTATTGCTCTCAGATCCAGGATAGAGGAAGCATCCAGGTTGGATGACGGCTCATCCATAACCAGCACATCCGGCTCCATGATGGATACCCCGGCACAGGCAATTTTTTGCTTTTCCCCGCCGGAGAGATGAAAGATATTGCGTCCCATCAATTTCTCCAGGCGGAAATCCCGGATGGTCTTATCTAATCGTTCCCGAATACTTTGCTCCGGCTGGCCGAGATTTTCACACCCGAATGTGATTTCGCTGGTTGTGTCCACATTGAAAAATTGTGAGCGGGGGTTTTGAAACACGCTGCCAACCGTTTTCGCGGTATCATAAAGGGGCTGTTCCGAAACCTTTGCCCTATTTACCCACACTTCTCCATTCATTTTTCCTTCATAGTAATGGGGAATCAGACCGTTGATCAGCCTGGTAATTGTCGTTTTTCCACTGCCGCTTTCGCCGCAAAGTACGACGCATTGACCGTCCTCTACGGTCAGATTTATATCATGGACTCCACCAGCGTTCTCGTTTTCTTCTTCATAAGAGAAAGTCACATGGTCAATCCGTATCATAGGTTCACCCCCTTCCGTCAAAAAGAAATCTGCTGCTGAAACAAAAACAAGGCAAAACAGATAACGCAAAACAGAATCGCAATCAAATCTTGAACATGGAAATCGATCTGGCACACGTTTGTACGTTTAACGGGGGCTCCAAGCCCCCGTGTCAACGCAGCAGCAGAAAGTTCATCGCCAATCTTCACAACGGACACCATCAAAGGAATAAGGCGATATTCCAACATCAGGAAAGGATTTTTCCCGCCGAATCGTATGCCCCGCATTTTCATTGCATCCCGGATGGCCTGATATTCTTCGCTGATGGTTGGGAAAAAGCGAAAAATGACAGACATTGGAATCACGATTTTTTCCGTGATGTGCATACGCTCCATTGCGCCGATAAACTCACTGATCGAAGTGGATGAGATCAGATAGGCACCTGTCATAATGCCGGGCGCAAACCGCGTCATGATAGATGTCACTGCCAGCACGATGAACGAGAGTAATCCGCTCAAACTCGTAAGGGCAATCCGTTCCAGTATAAAGCAAACCGCATATAGCACCAGATATTTTCCTGCTGTTTTGAAACGGCGTTCCGACAAAATCAGAGCAAAGGGGACAAGGCTTAGACACGGCTTGACGATATTCATAATTCCTTCGTTACTGGTACTGAACATCAGTGTTGTAATCGTCAGCAGCAGAATGAGCTTTGTCCGGGGATCAAGCAGGATTCCTTTTCTTTTTTCGGTTGTTGCTGAAAATGATAGCCCGTTCATCACACAATGCCCGCTTTAGCAAAATGCTTTTTCAGAAGCGCCTTACCTAAAAGTCCGCCCAGGATCGCAAAAATGAAGATTCCGGCGATTACCAGAATAATGCTCCACATAGGCATAACAGCCATTACCCTGTCAGCGTATTCCTCACCAAAGCTGGCCGCAAAACTGGCCCAGGAATCCTCAACCATGAAATACATGGGGATATATGTACCAACCATCCAAAGGCTGAACACCGCATACCCGATCAGGCTCTTCTTGGCGCTTTTATAACCGCCGGATTTCAAAATCAGATCTCCCAGCAGCCCAAAAATCACGCCCATCGGTACGCCCCAAAATCCCATGCCAGTCAGCCCCATCAGCAGGCCGCTTAAAATTCCCATAATTGTAACCATGCCAAATTTTTTAACTCTGGTCAGGAACAGCATGAACGGGATGCCGGTAATCAAAGACCACAATGCTCCGAGGATCGGCAAAAAGATAGGTACAAAGCCGACGGGAATGGCGACACAGCAGCCAATCACAAAGTAGAGAACGGTGAACAGACCGAGGTTAATCAGGTCTTTTGCTTGTAACTTGTTACTCATAACGAATACCTCCATTCATTTGCTGGTTAGCGTTTTCTAACCTCTCTATAAGATACCATAGTTAGCAGTAGCTCTCTACAACCAATCATCTTTTTGGCTCCAAACAGCAACGAGTTTTTTTATTGACTGACTTCGCTTACAATTCTATAATATGATTAAAATCAAGGGCAATGAGCCAGACAAATCGACAGGAGTTAAAAATGAAGATTGATGATATTTTTAGAAAATGTATTGAAATTCCCGGCGTTTCAATAAAACGTAGCGAGTTCAACGCAGAACTACTTATGAAAACTAAGGAAGGAAAAGGGTCTATGACGTTTTTTCAACTTTTCCCCGGACTTACTATTGCGTATATTTTTATAAATTCTCCGACATGGGCAGCTCCAAATTTGGGTGAAGATAGTTTCATTAAAAAAGGGCCTTTGCTCCTAAACTATTGCGTGACTGGTCGTTGCGAGATTATCTTGAATAACGGAAACTTTGTATATGTGAAAGATGGAGATATTTCTCTCACGGAGTGTTTTGCCCAAAAGCAATATGTCTATCCTCGCCGTATCTATGAGGGAATGGAGCTTTTTGTTGATACTAATACACTGGCAACAGAGAGTACATGGATACAAAAAGAGTTTGGCATAGACATCCCTAAAATCATTGAACTTTTTTGCCCAAACGATAACACTTATATCTCAGCAGTTACTCCTGAAGTTGAAGAAATATTGATCAAGCTCTGGGAACTTTTTGATATTGTGCCTCCGTTTTCGATTTCTCAAATGAAGATCTATGTTCTGGCTCTATTTTCATTACTACAAAATCTTAACAATATCCCCCCATCGCAAGCCTGCACATTTTTTACTGAAACACAGGTAGATATAGCAAAACGTGTTGAAAAAATTATCACTTCCGATTTGCGGCAACATCATCCTGCATGGGAATTGGCAGCTCAGTTTTCTGTCAGCGAAACCAGCTTAAAAAACTATTTTCGTGGCGTTTTTGGTCAAAATATTTCCATCTATCTACGGGAAGTCCGAATGAAAAAAGCTGCAGAGTTACTGACTTCTACAAGATTGTCCGTTGCAGAAATAGCAGAGTTGGTCGGCTATATGAATCAAAGCAAATTTGCATCAGTTTTCAAAAAACAATTTGGCCTATCGCCATTGGAATACCGGCGGTCAAAAAAACTGGAAAATATATAAGATAAAGCCGGGATTGCTTGCTGGCTTGCAAAATCCCGGCTTCATCTATGCCCAAAATCAGATATAAACTAATTCCTGCAACAACACTTCCTCCACCTGCGCTTTCAGCGTGTTCATCAGCCCCGCCCAGCGCATAGGGTAACAGGCTTTCAGTTCCTCCGTGGCACCCGCAACTTCCATCATGTGAGGCAACATGGTTTCCACACGCCCCTGTGCTGTCCGCTCAATCTCTAACAGGTGGGGATACAGCTTCTCGCTCATCAGCAGATGGTTGTAGAGAATGGGGCGATGTTCCTTTAGGTAGGATTTTCGCATTCTGCCGTACTTGCCGATAGAAGTTTCCGGCTGTTCAGAAAGTTTTAGGTTGGGTATATCATAATCTCCACAACGAATGTAAGTCAACTTACTCATATTCATTTCTCCTTTGCTTCGTGATGATTAGACTGCTGCGCTGGCTGCTATGCTGCCTTTGCGTGGTTCTTCTTTCGGCAGCTGTCCGACAGTAGAAAAAACGCCTTTTTTCATATCCTCAGCCCGGATCAGGGCTTTCTTAGCGTCCATTTCCGCTTTTTTCTTTGCCTTAATTTTGTCCTCATACCGTTTCTGTGCGCCGCTGGCTTTCCGCTTCAAATAGTTCTGATGGAGTCTGTCCTTGCGTTCTTCTTGTTTCCGCAATTCTTCCTGTTCCTCTGGAGTTAAAGGAACCGGCTGTAAGGATGGCGGGATATAGCGTCCTAAAAAATTGAAGTAAATTTCAATTTCCTGCGTGGTATCCTGACTGCCTTTTCTGGCGCGTTCGTGGACAAGGATTTTCTCTACAAACTCGTTGAGCATGGTGTTTGTCATAGTGTCAAAATTCTCGTACTTATCAATCAAGGCTATAAATTTCTCTGCTGATTTCTGGCTTTACTCGTAGCCGGTAACAGCCTTTTCCAACTCCGCAATTTCAATCTCAAGTGCGTCCTGCTCTTTGGCATACTGTGCATCAAGTGCCCTATATCGTGCATCCGGCAGCTTGCCGAGGGCGTTGTCCTCATAGATTTTGCAAATCAGTTTTTCCAGTTCTCCGGATCTCTTTTGAGCAGCGGCCAGACGCCTGCGCTTTTTCGCTATATCGGCACTCTGTTGGGCAACCTGCGTCTCCTGAACGGTGTGAATAAATTCCGTCCGGTCATTTCTGGAATATTCAGCGATAGCCCGGAGCGTGTCGGAAACCAATGTCAGAACAGCACTCTCATTGATACGGTGTTGAGTGGGACATAGTGTCCCACACGGAATTTTGGTATAATTGGAACAGGTATATTGAGAAATCCGCTTTCTTGTTTTTTTCAATTGTCGATTTTTATATATTGATACATCGGATACGCAAAAAAGGCTGCTGCTCAACAGATGATCTCTCATCCATTTTGCAACAGCCAAAATCTTTCTTTATGCTATTTTCAGTGTGTTTTTGATCTCCCGGATATCCAGCTGAAGTCCCGATATCTGAATATCCATTAATGTACATTCAGATCGTCGGACCCGCACCATGTCAAGTTTACGGGACAGATCCAGATGTCCTTCTGCAATTTTACAGATATTGGGACGCAGCTCATTCTCCATGATAAATTCAATTTTCTCAGTCTTTCTGCCAAGTCTCTCAACATCTGTACTGAGTTTCTCCATTCCAGTCTGAAGCTCCACTACATCCCCTTGAAGTTTTGTCACATCTTTTCTCAGTTCTTTCACTTCCACCTGCAATTCTGTCACATCCGCACGCAGCTCTTTCATTCCTACCTGCAGCTCCGTCACATCTTTTCTCAGCTCTTTCATTCCTACCTGCAGTTCCGTCACGTCTTTCCTCAGCTCTTTCACTTCTTCACGCACAGGTTCTATTGCTTTCGTGACAACTCCACCTATTAGTTCCAGATCTCTCTCATTTAACATGCCTTTCCTCCTTTTCTTTAGCTATTCGTTTTACTTTTTCAAATTACAACTTGCAGTATATCATATGTTTTATGAAATGTCAGTACAGTTTACATAAATTCAAGAAGTTCGTGCATATTTCACAATAACTGATTGTATCAGATTCCCCGAATTGCCTGGAAGACGCCATAGAGATCCAGCAATCCATATCCCCAGGTTTTGTTAGGATAAGTATAATTTTCAGAGCGGCTGGCACCGCGGATCAGGTAACGTTGAATGGTAACACTGTCCATGGCAGGTGCGTTCTGCTGTACAATCCCCCATTCCAGAAGAAGGGCGCAGGCTCCTGCCCCCAGGGCTGCCGCCGCACTGGTTCCTGTGAGAGTACTGTTTCGTCCTCTCATATCAATGGTGGAAACTTCCATTGCAGGCGCCGCCACATCAGGCACCACTTTTCCGGTTCGCGTATATCCTCTGCCTGAGTCATACCAGATACTGTTGGTTCTGGCATCATATCCGGCAAAGGTCAGAACACCTTCCGCATTGGCAGGTTCTGTGACGGTTGTATCCGGATCCGACCGTATAAAATAAGTTTCTGAACTGATAAATCCTGTCACTGGCAGCCACATATGAAATCCTTTTTCCAGATTTCCGACGGAATAAATTCGAATGGTCCAGATTCCGGCAGTTGGATTCTGAAAAGCCAGCAAAATCCGCTCATCCCCGGAAATCACTTCCGATAATTCATACTGTACATCCAGCATAGTATTTTCAAACACAAAATCATAACGTTCTCTGCTCAATACCTGGGGCGTAATTCGTGAAATCCGTTCTCCGCTGGGCGCAATCACCTCCGTCACAAAAAGTCCTGGCGCATTTCCCCAGAGATTTACCTGAAATCCCGTCTCCCCGGGTCCCACTCTCAGCTCTACATCCATATATCCGGTTTCCGACGGTACAGTCCCGTAGAAATGATGTCCCCGATTTCCCTCATTTCCGGCGGCTGCCACCACTGCCCGGCCTGATTTTCTGGAAATATAGGTAAGATATAGTCCAAGGGGTGTCTCGCCTGTATGTCCGCCGGAATTGCTGCCAAGCGCCAGACAGATAATCAGAGGCTTTCCCTCCCGCTGGGCCAGAAGATCCAGATACCGGATTCCCAGCATAATGTCCGCTTCCTCATAGGCAATACTGTCCTGAGGAATTCTCTCCAGCTTCCTGATAAAGGGCTTTGCCTCCTTCAGCTTCACAAAGGCAATGTCTGCTTCCGGTGCTGCCCCTAAAAAGTTTTCATTCGTAAGTTCCGATCCCGCCGCAATGGCCGCCACTTTGGATCCATGCCCGTTCTCATCCCGTCCCGGCAGATATTCCCGTCCTTCCCGAAGCCACGAATCTATCTCTTCCCGACCATAACCGCTCCCATAGAGAAATCCATCCGGCACAGTGCCGCTTTGATCGGTCTGATCCCATAGTCCGATCAGCCTCGTTCTTCCATCTGAAGTCCGGAACACGGGATTTTGCAGGGCAATCCCTGAATCCACGAACCCAATGATCACACCGCTCCCCTTTAACTGCAGCGCCGGCTGATTCTGAATGGTCAGAATCCGGGTTGCCTCCAGACTTTCCGTATCCATCTGCGTATGGCAATAGGTTACACCATAATCTCCCACAGGCAGACTGATCCGGTTACCGAATACTTCCTCCCGCCGTACATAATACACACTGATGTTCGGACTGATATATTGTCCGCAATACCCGTAGGGCAGCCATTCCGCTTCCGGCGGCCGCACATCCATCTTCCACACAAAATCAATATACTCATCTGAAAGGATTGCTTCCCGGCAGTCCATACCTGTTCCTCCGTTAAATACTTCCCATTAGTATATGTAAAAAAAGCTCCAATGTGCATCTGCACATCAGAGCTTTTCTGTCATTCACGCCGGGTGAATCTCATCCTGTTTAGTCTTCAAACTGACTGTTATAAAGTTTTGCATAGAAACCATTCTGTGCCAGCAGTGTTTTATGATTTCCCTGTTCTACGATTTGTCCATCACGCATAACAAGGATCACATCTGCCTCACGAATCGTAGACAAACGATGCGCTACGATGAAACTGGTATGACCTTCCATGAGTTTTGCAAAGGCATTCTGAATCTTCATCTCTGTTCTGGTATCAATGGAAGACGTTGCTTCATCCAGAATCAACATGGTCGGGTGACAGAGCATCAGTCTTGTAATACACAGAAGCTGCTTCTGACCCTGGGAAAGTCCGCCGCCATCCTCACCGATGAAGGTATCATATCCTTTCGGCAGACGTTTAATAAAACTGTGGGCATGGCTTAATTTTGCCGCTTCCACAATCTCCTCATCTGTTGCATCTGGTTTTCCAATGAGCAGGTTCTCTTTTACCGTACCGGAACGAAGCCAGGTATCCTGCAGCACCATTCCATAAACCGCACGGAGACTGTTTCTGGTGAGCATCCGGATATCCGTACCTTCCACCTGAATGCTTCCGTCATCCACATCATAGAACCGCATCAGAAGATTAATGAGCGTTGTCTTACCACAGCCAGTCGGACCAACGATTGCCACACGCTCACCCGGTTTCACCGTCAGATTCAGATTCTCGATTAATTTCTGATCCGGGCGGTATGCAAATCTTACATTTTGAAGACATACATTTCCTTCTACGTCCGTCAGAACCTTCACATCTTCCGGTTCCGGTGTCTGTGGTTCCTCCTCAATGAGTTCAAAGACGCGGCCCGCACAGGCGATAGCATTCTGAAGCTCGGTAATCACACCGGAAATCTCATTGAAGGGCTTGGTATACTGGTTTGCATAGCTCAGGAAACAGGTCAGCTGTCCGACAGACATTCTGCCGTTCACGGCTGCCAGGGCTCCCGTAATTCCCACACCCGTGTATACAAGGCTGTTTACAAAACGGGTAGACGGGTTGGTGATAGAGGAAAAGAAAATCGCCCGCAGGGAATATTTCTGAAGACGGCCGTTGATTTCATCAAACCGGGCACTCGCTTCCTGCTCATGACCAAAGGCCTGAACTACCTTCTGGTTGCCAATCATCTCGTCGATCAGTGCGGTCTGCTCACCTCTTGTCTCGGACTGCTTCCGGAACATATCAAAGGTATGCTTTGCAATGAAGGAAGCAACCAGCCAGGAAATCGGTGTTACCAGCAGAACCACGAAGGTGATTCCTACGTTGACGCTGAGCATGAATCCGATGGTTCCAAGAATCGTAATCACACCGGTAAACAACTGGGTAAATCCCATGAGCAGACCATCTGCAAACTGATCTACATCCGCAATAATACGGCTTACGATCTCTCCGCTTGACTTCCGGTCAATATATTTCAGGGGCAGGATTTCCAGTTTGGCAAATGCCTCATTCCGGATATCCCGTACAATCTGATAGGTCAGTTTATTGTTGCAGATATTCATGCCCCACTGTGCCAGCGCTGTCACACCAATGACCATTGCCATTTGCTTCAATACGGCAAAGACACCTGCCCAATCCACATGTCCTTTGCCCACAATACAGTCTACCGCATCTCCGGTGAGCAGCGGAATATACAGGGTAGATGCTACGGTAATCGCTGCCAGAAGAATGGAAATCGCCAGGTAAGACCAGTAGCGTCTCATATAGCGGAGCACCTTTTTCAGGACTTCTGTCTGTTCAGAATTCATTTTCTTACTCATGAACGCTCACCCCTTCCTCTGCTGCCGCCATCTTTCCTTCTTCTTTCTCAAACTGGGAATAGTAAATTTCCTGATATACCTCACAGTTGTTCAGAAGTTCCTGGTGGGTTCCAATTCCTGCCACTTTACCATCATCCAGCACGATGATCTTATCTGCATGACGGATGGAAGACGTTCTCTGGGATACGATAAAGACGATCGGCTGCCCCTCCATCTCACGGATGGATTTCCGGAGTGCCGCATCTGTTGCAAAGTCAAGGGCAGATGCACTGTCGTCCAGAATCAGGATGCCCGGTTTTCTGACCAAAGCACGGGCAATGGTAAGCCTTTGTCTCTGGCCGCCGGATAAGTTCTTTCCGCCCTGATCGACCCGCGCCTGAAGCTGTCCGTCCCGTTCTTCCACAAAATCTTTTGCCTGGGCAACCGAAAGAGCCTGCCACATTTCTTCTTCCGTGGCATCTTCTTTACCCCAGCGGAGATTGTCTGCGATAGTTCCATTGAAAAGCACTGCTTTCTGGGGTACCACGCCTACCATATGGCGCAGGGATTCTTTGTCATAATTTTTGACATCCTCGCCGTTGATCCGGACAGCTCCTGCCGTGGCATCGTAGAATCTCGGAATCAGATTTATCAGACTGGATTTTCCGGAACCGGTGCCGCCGATAACGCCGATGGTCTCCCCTGCATGTACGGTAAAATCAATATCCGTCAGAGATTCCGTTCCCGCCTCCGCATAGGTCAGTCCCACATGATCAAACTGCAGGGAGGTAATGGTGTTTTTTATCTCTCTGGTTCCGTTCTTCATACTGCACGGAATTTCGAAGATACTCTGGATCCGGTTTCCACAGGCTACTGCTTTGGTTACGGTGATAATCAGGTTTGCCAGTTTTACCAGCTCTACCAGAATCTGATTCATGTAGTTCACCAGTGCAACCACCTGACCCTGTGTCAGAATACCTGCATCTACCCGGACAGCTCCCGTGTAGAGAAGTACAATGACAGCGCCATTTACAATAATGTAGGTTACCGGATTCATAAGACCGGAGATACGGCCTACAAATTTCTGCAGATCCGTCAGATGCTCATTCTCCTGACGGAAATGTTTCTGCTCCTGCTCTTCCATCCGGAATGCACGGATGACACGGACACCGGTCAGATTTTCTCTGGTCAGACCCAGTACCTGGTCAAGTGCACCCTGCACTCTCCGATACATGGGCATGGTCCAAAGCATAATTCCAAAGACTACAATGGACAGAAGCGGAATCGTAATGACAAATACCAGTGCCGCTTTCACATCTACCGTAAATGCCATCACCATGGCACCAAATACGATAAACGGGGAACGAAGGAACAGACGAAGCACCAGATTGATGCCGGACTGGACCTGATTGATGTCACTGGTCATACGGGTCATCAGTGTAGAGGTACCGATCTTGTCCATCTCCGTATAAGAGAGGCTCTGGATATGTCCGAACAGCTCTTTTCTCAATACTGTGGAAAATCCTGTCGCCGCCTTTGCTGCAAAGTACTGGGCCGTAATAGAGCAGGTCAGGCCGATCACACCCAGGGCAACGAGAATGAGGCACATTCTCACAATATAACCCCTGTCGCTTCCGCCGATACCCACATCGATGACGGCTGCCATAACCAGAGGCACGAAAAGCTCAAAGAGCGCTTCCAGCATTTTAAAAAGCGGTGCCAGAACCGTCTCCTTTTCATACCCCTTCAGGTAAATAAGAAGTTTTTTCATGATGGTTCTCCCTTGTTCAGAAACCGTTCAGGTTTCCGTATTTCCTTGACATTATAGCACAGCATATTCTATATTAAAATTATTCATTTTGTATATTTTCTATATATATTTCATATGGTTTATAAAGGAGTCATTGATGGATTTAAAACAGTTATCTTATTTTGTGACAGTGATTCAGGAAGGAACCATCTCCGGCGCTGCCCGGAAACTTCACCTGACCCAGCCGCCTTTAAGCGCCCAAATGAAACTTCTGGAGGAGGAAGCCGGATGCCTGCTCTTTGAACGGGGTTCCCGGCATGTGCAGCTCACCGCCGCCGGACAGATGCTCTACGGCCGTGCCGTTAAAATGCTGGAACTGGCTGATATTACTGCGCGGGAATTAAAAGATTACCGGGATGGAACTGCCGGATGCCTCCGACTGGGAGTAGTTTCCTCAGTAGGAAGCACCTATCTCATCCATGCGGTACAGGATTTTCAGAAACAGTATCCCCACATTGATTTTGAATTAACCGAGGGAAATACTTATCAGCTTCTGGAACAGTTGTCTTCCGGCCTCATTGAACTGGCATTGGTCCGCACCCCGTTTTCCAAACAGGGGCTGACCTCTGTTCCGCTGATTGAAGAACCGCTTCTGGCAGTCGGCAGCAAACGTTATTTTCAAAATAAAAATTCCATTACCCTGTCCGATCTCTCCGGCCTGCCATTGATCCTGTACCGGCGATGGGAACCAATTCTTCTGGAATCTTTTCGGGAAGCCGGACTGGTTCCCCATGTTTTCTGTAAAAATGACGATGCCAGAACTTCCGTCATCTGGGCTGATGCCGGACTTGGAATCTCCATTCTCCCGGCTTCCGCTTTCGGACTGGTGAAAAACCCGGACACTGTAAGCCGCCAGATCTCCGATCTTCCACTAACTTCCAGCATCTGTCTGGTGCGAAGCCAGGATACCTGGATTTCCACAGCTGCCCGCGCCTTTTTAAACTGTCTCTCGGAAACTTACGATCACCCGTTTACTTAAAACAACGAAAGGAGCTGATGCCTTTGGCAGCTATTCAGACAAATCTACTTGAAAAACTTAACGAAGCATTAAAAGCCGTCCTTCCCATTATGGGAATCGTACTTCTTTTAAGTTTTACCATCGCGCCCCTTCCCTCCGGTATTCTGCTGCTGTTTCTCTTTGGCGGAATCCTACTGATTCTCGGCATGATGTTCTTTAATCTCGGTGCAGAACTGTCCATGACGCCCATGGGCGAAAAAGTCGGCAAGAAAATGGCGGGAAGCATGCATCTGGGACTGGTACTGTTTCTTTGTTTTCTCCTCGGTTTTATTATCACCATCTCAGAGCCTGACCTGCAGGTACTTGCCGGACAGGTTCCCTCCATTCCGAATCTGACGCTGATCCTTGCCGTGGCAGGCGGCGTCGGGCTGTTTCTGATGATTGCCGCCCTCCGAATGCTTTTTTCCATGGCACTTGCTCCGCTGCTCATCGTCTTCTATCTGTTTGTGTTTACCCTGGCTTCCTTTGTTCCCGGAGATTTTCTTGCTGTCGCCTTTGATTCCGGCGGCGTGACGACCGGCCCCATGACCGTTCCATTTATCATGGCTCTGGGTATTGGTTTTTCTGCCATCCGAAGCGATAAGCATGCAGAAAACGACAGTTTTGGACTGGTAGCCCTCTGTTCTGTAGGTCCTATACTGGCAGTTCTCATTCTGGGTCTTATTTTCAGAACTTCCGACAGCTCCTATACCGCTGCTGTTATACCGGAAATCCAGAATTCCAGAGATCTGTGGATCTGCTTCAGGGATGGATTTCCGGAATATATAAAAGAAATTGCCCTCTCTCTTCTGCCCATTACCCTCTTTTTCTTCCTGTTTCAGATCTTTTCCCTGAGACTGAAGAAACGGACCTTGAAAAAAATTGTGATCGGCATTCTCTACACATATATTGGTCTTGTACTATTCATGACCGGCGTTAATGTAGGATTTATGCCAGCCGGGAATTATCTGGGGCAGCAGATTGCCGGACTTTCCTGCAACTGGATTCTTATCCCTATCGGTATGGTGATCGGATATTTTATCGTAAAAGCAGAACCGGCCGTCTATGTCCTGATGGATCAGGTGGAAGAACTTACTTCCGGTGCTATTTCCGGCCAGGCCATGGGAATGTCTCTGTCTCTTGGTGTGGCAGCATCTGTTGGAATTGCCATGCTCCGTGTACTGACCGGCATCTCCATTTTATGGTTTCTCATTCCGGGATACGCCATCGCCCTCTGCCTGTCCTTCTTTGTGCCGAAGATCTTCACGGCCATCGCATTTGACTCCGGCGGAGTTGCTTCCGGTCCCATGACCGCTACTTTCCTGCTTCCCTTTGCTATGGGAGCCTGCGATGCTCTCGGCGGAAATATCGTCAGTGATGCCTTCGGCATTGTTGCCATGGTGGCCATGACTCCACTCATCACCATACAGATACTGGGAACCATTTACCGCTTCCGCTCCGGCACCTCCGGTTCTTTTATCCCGGTACCTGCTGTCTCCTATCTGGATCAATTTGCAGATGATGACATTATCGAACTGTAATCATATTACTTTATAAAAAGGAGCCGCTTATGAATCAGATCTTTCTCATGGGTCTCATTGCCAACCGGGGACTTCGGAAAAAATACCTGGCATTTTTTGAGGAACACCATATTACAGTTGTATTATCTACTATGGCTGCAGGTACTGCTTCCAATACGATTCTGGATGCCCTCGGTCTGGAAGCCACAGAAAAGACCGTCTATTTTGCCCTGCTCACCAGGGATACATGGAAATCTTTGAAAAAAGAATTATATGAAAAAATGAATATCGCTGTTCCGGGAAGAGGGATTGCATTTCTGATTCCTCTGTCCAGTATTGGCGGAAGAAAAACCCTGCAGTATCTCACTGCGGGACAGACAATGGAGATTGAGGAGGAAAGTACGTTGCAGAACACGGATTATGAACTTTTGGTAACCATTGCAAATGGGGGACATATTGAGACTATTATGGATGCGGCCAGAAGCGCCAATGCGCCCGGCGGGACCGTCATCCATGCAAAAGGAACCGGTGCCGAACATGCAAAACGTTTCCTTGGCATCTCCCTTGCGGAAGAAAAAGAAATGATTTTTATCGTAGTGAAAACAAGCCAGAAACAGGCGATTATGAAATCTATCATGGAAAGGGCCGGCATTGGTTCCCCGGCAGGAGGCATTGTCTTCTCCCTGCCGGTCACCAGCACTGCAGGTCTTCGGCTTCTCGAAGAAACGGAACTGTAATTTTTCAGATTGCTTCTTCGTAATTGCGGTACAGGCGCATGGACAGGAATCCTTTTCCATCCAGCACCTGTCCGTAATGCACAATTTCTTCGGCAGCCGGACGAACGGTATGCTCCATCCGCTCCTTCAAAAATACATTACTCTCACGGCAGGCAGGATTTTTTCTTCCATCCATAATCAGTCCGCCGAGCTCTTTATCCTGTCCGATCACATGAAACAAAAATCTCATAAGCTTCCGTTTTAACTTATTTCTGCACACAAACAGACGAAGCGTCTGACGAAACAGACGGATGCAGATGTGAATCTGTACGGGCGACACGTCATCGTACATCCGGGAAATTTCCCTGCAGGTATCACGCAGGCTGAAAAGATGTCTGATCGGAACATAAAAAAGAGGATTCTTTCCATCTTTTTCCATAAGATACCGGTCAAAATCTGTCTCAATCTCCAGATGCCCCAGATCCTTTTCTTCCATATACAAATCAATGTAGGGATGACATTCACTGTCCAGCATAAAATGGCAGAGATAACCATAAAGATATGCCCTTAGTATCGGATCAGGATTCTTCTGATACTGTTTCACACCGTATTCAAAAAAATCTGCGGCAATACTTTTGTGAAGTTTCACTCCTTCCTGATTAATACGGTTCTTGCAGACCGGGAAATAGTAAAACAGAAGATCCGGTCCGTGAAGACCTAGAAGAAAGGCGTATTTCCCTTCTCTGATCATCTCCTGTTCCTGCTTCGGAAGTGTTTTGTATACTTTCTTTCCAAAATAATAATGTGCATATGCTGCCGGCATATTACCAGCCTCCTTCTCCAATGTCTGTACTTTGTCATTTGCAGTATAACACAATTCTTTCTTACTGCATATGATGAAGTGTAAATAGTTTTATGGAGGTTCTCTTCATGGGTGACTTAAGTTCGAGAAACGGATGCGGATGCGGCGGCAGCTGCGGATGTGGATGCGGCGGTAATGGCGGAGGGATCTTTGGAGGCGGCAGCTGCTGCAGCTGGATCTGGATTCTTCTTCTGTTAAGCTGCTGCTGTGGAAACGGCAACGGAATCTTCGGCGGTAGCTGTGGATGCGATAATGGCTGCGGATGCGGCAGCAATGACAACAGTTGTCTGTGGATCATCATCCTTCTCTGCTGCTGCGGAGGCTGGGGAAATAACAACTGTGGATGCGGTTGTGGAAACGGCTGTGGATGTAATTCCTGCGGATGCTGAAAGCTTTAAAGGGCAGACATTTCCTGAGCAGGGGACGTCAGTCTAGCTGACGCCTCCGGTTCTCTGTCCAAAAGTCCCGGCTCTGGAAACGCATGATTTCCGGTGTCCGTTCATATATTGAAGAAAGAAGCAGGAGGCAATCTTATTATGACTTCATTGGATGAAGCGGTGCTTCCCAGAGAACTGCAGATGCTCAAAGCTTTCCTGCCCTTTCTTCCTGCTCCTGCCCAGAAAATGCTTGCCATCTACATCAAATGGACAGAGCTTCAGAATACCATTGCCTATTTTAATCAGCATCCACCTGTCCAGAAATCGCTGGATGAAGGAAATCTGATGGAGTTTATGAAAGGAATTGTTCCACCGGAGGAACAGGCGCAGATGGAACAGTTTGCCGATATGTTTGAACATATGGATTTGTATCAGGAAATGTTTGAAGGATTTGCCCCAAAGGAAGGTGACACATGAATATTCCAAATTGGTTTTACGATGAGCGGGTTCAGAAAATTGCCCCGGAAAAGCTGACACTGCTTCTGAGGCTGGCTGAACAGCTGGAAGGAAAGACAAGCCAGAAAGAGATCATGCCGGTCGTCATGGGCGCCATCACTTCTGCCAACCGCAGAAATCTGATGTTTTCCAAAGAAGAATTTGAACTGATCTTTATGATTATGAAAGAGGGAAAATCTGAAGCAGAAAAGGCTCAGATGGATGATATGCTGAACCGTGCTCAGCGGCTCTTTTCCGCACAGTCAAAAAAAGGCAGGTAGCACATGCTCCTGCCTTTTTCATTTTCAATTATTCTTTTGTATGAGTATTAATAAATTGAAGCTTGGTCTTGGAATACAGAATTTTCTGGCTGTGGTACAATCCATAATATCCCGACTCCAGATAGCTGATTCCTACCGTCAGCAGAATGAATGGCATAAAATCGAATCCAAATAATTCAAAACTTAAGAGCATGGATGAAATCGGACAATTGGTCACACCGCAGAAAACTGCCGCCATACCGCAGGCTGCTGCCATGGACGGTGACAGACCGGTCAGCTGTCCGAACAGACATCCGAACGTAGCTCCCACAAACAGAGTTGGTACAATCTCGCCGCCACGGAAACCGCATCCCAGTGTAACCGCTGTAAATACGATCTTCAATAAAAATGCAGCTGCTTCTGTCTCTCCATCCAGAGCACGTTCAACGACATTCATTCCTGTTCCCAGATAATCCGTTGTATTCAGAAGCTTTGCCATAACAATCACCAGAAGTGCTCCTGCCACAATTCTGACCCATTCATTTGGAATCATCTCTTTATACCAATGCTCTGTCCGATGTAATACCGTACAGAAAAGGATACTTACACCTCCACACAAGAATCCAAGTAAAACCGTCAATACCGCGGTCTTCAGATTAAACACCGGAATATTTAAAATATCAAACTGCTCACTTCCCGCACCTACCATCAGCGCAACCTGGTGTGCAATCAGTGAAGCCATTGCGCAGGGAACCAGTGCTGCATACTGCATAATTCCTACACTGATCACTTCCATAGCAAAGATCGTCGCTGTCAGCGGTGTACCGAACAATGCAGAAAATCCGGCACTCATACCGCACATAATCATAAGTTTATGGTCGTACTCGTCAAATTTCATCCATTTACCTAAGGTTCCGCCAATGCTTCCGCCCAGCTGCAGTGCTGCTCCTTCGCGTCCTGCAGAACCTCCGCAGGCATGAGTCAGAACTGTTGCAATCACAATAAGCGGAGCCATCCGAAGAGGTACATACGTATCAGACTGGACGCCTTCCAGCACCTTGTTCGTTCCAGTCTTATAAGGATCCAGTTTATAGATGGCTACGATCAGAAGTCCCGCTGCCGGCAGCAGATACAGCATCCACGGATGCCCGTTTCGGAATGCCGTCACTTCTGTAATACTTCTTCCAAACAGTCCTCCAAAGATTCCCAGAATAACTCCTGTCGGTCCTGCCACCAGCACCCACCGAATCAGCAGACTGCACCTTCCAAAACATTTTTGTATCAGTTCTTTCATATCCAGTATTTCATCCTTTCTGTATCCTGCCACATAAAAAGAGAGTCTGCAGCAGACTGACATCTCCCTCTTATGCCAGTCTGCTGCACAGCTCTCCTTTTTGTCTTCACTTATAGAATAATATTACACCTCTGCCGCTCTCGCTGCAACCTCTTTTTCCTGTACATCGGACGGTGCCTGCTCATAACGTGCAAACTCATAAGAATATGTGCCGCTTCCGCCGGTCATGGAACGAAGATCGGTAGAATATCCGAACAGTTCCATCATTGGAACATCTGCGACCACTTCTGTCTTACCCGCACCTGCCGGATTCATACCCAGTACACGACCTCTTCTCTTATTGAGATCGCCCATAACATCTCCCGTATATTTGTCCGGAACCAGTACAGTCAGAGTCTCGATCGGCTCAAGAAGAATCGGGGATGCCTCCATAAATCCTTTTTTAAACGCCTGAATTGCAGCGGTCTTGAATGCCATCTCAGAAGAATCTACCGGATGGTAGGATCCGTCATAGAGAACCGCCTTTACACCTACAACCGGATATCCTGCCAGAGGTCCTTTCTGTACAGATTCCTGTACGCCTTTCTCTACTGCCGGGAAGTAGTTTTTCGGAACTGCTCCTCCTACAACAATCTGATCAAATATATAGGAAGTATCCAGATCACCGGACGGTTCGAAGGTCATCTTTACATGACCATACTGTCCGTGTCCACCAGACTGTTTCTTATATTTGTATTCCACATCTGCTTTCTTGCGGATCGTCTCGCGGAAAGCCACCTTCGGTTTTGCCAGCTCCACATCGACTTTATATTTTTCTGCAAGAATACTTACGATTACAGAGAGATGCTGATCACCCATGCCATAGAGAAGAGTCTGACGGTTCTCAGAATCATTGACGGATTTCACCGTCAGGTCTTCATCCATGATCTTGGCAAGTGCCTGGGAAATCTTATCTTCATCACCTTTGTTCTTTGCTTTATATGCCATATAGGTATATGGTTTGGAAATATCTGTCTTACCATACATCACCGGAGTTGCCTTCGTGGAAAGAGTATCACCGGTCTTGCAGCCCGCTTTTCCGATGGCACCGATATCACCCGCATGGAGTTCGGAAACCTCTTCCGGTTTATTGCCCCTCATAATATAGAGCTTGCTCAGTTTTTCCTCTGTCTCTGCTGCTGCATTATACAGAGTATCATCGGATTTGATAACACCGGAGCAAACCTTGATCAGCGAATATTTTCCGATAAACGGATCTGCGATCGTCTTAAATACATAAGCAGATTTTGCTTTTGCGAAATTATAATCTGCCTGGAAAATCTCATTGGTCTTCATATTGATACCGGCACAGGAAACCTTATCCGGTGACGGAAGCAGCTCCACGATATCATTTAACAGGTTATGGATATTACGAAGCTCCACACTGGAACCCATAGATACCGGAATAATCGTTCCATCATCTACATTGGTCTTCATAGCTGCGCGGATCTCGCCTACGGAGAACTCCTCTCCGGCGAAATAACGCTCCATAAACTCCTCACTGGTCTCTGCCACTGCGTCCATCATAGCTTCCCGGTAAATATCCAGGTTCGGGCGGCAGTAATCCGGAATCTCACAATCTTCTCTCTTACCGATATCGGTAAATCTTCTGCCTGCCATTTTCATAACATTCACATAACCGACAAATTTCTCATTCTCACGGATCGGCTGATAAAACGGCGCAATTTTCTTTCCATAAAGTTCTGTCAGTTTTTCAACAACTTCACGGAAGGATGCATGATCCACATCCATCTCGGATACGAAGAACATACGGGGCAGCTTATATTTCTCGCAGAGCTCCCATGCCTTCTCGGTTCCGACTTCCACTCCTGCTTTACCAGATACTACGATAATGGCTGCGTCTGCAGCTGCAACTGCTTCTTCCACTTCTCCTATGAAATCAAAGTATCCCGGAGTGTCCAGAATATTGATCTTCACATTATTCCAGATAATCGGTACAACAGAAGTATTGATGGAAAACTTACGTTTGATCTCCTCTTTATCGTAATCACTGATGGTAGTGCCGTCGGTAACTTTACCAAGACGCCCGGTCAGACCGGACACATATGCCATCGCCTCGACCAGACTGGTCTTGCCGCTTCCCCCATGTCCTAAGAGAACCACATTACGGATACTGTCGGTTGTGTAAACGTTCATAGCT
The DNA here is from genome assembly GCF_020686965.1 of Hominiventricola filiformis. Taxonomy (NCBI): domain Bacteria; kingdom Bacillati; phylum Bacillota; class Clostridia; order Lachnospirales; family Lachnospiraceae; genus Hominiventricola; species Hominiventricola filiformis. The sequence continues at coordinate 24,150 of NZ_JAJEPS010000015.1, forward strand.
TTTTCCTCCGATGCCATTTTGTAATCATGTTAGAATTATACTAAAATATTGCAAAAATATCAAGGTCTTTGTGCGAAATGACTATTTATTTTTTGCCTGTCTGTATTTTTACAGGCAAAAATAAAAACAGCCCCACAGAAATCAGTCTGCAGGGCTGTGAATTTAGCTATATTACCTATTTTACTACAAAGTTTACGACACGATTCGGAACATAGATCTCTTTTACAAAGGTCTTGCCCTCTACCAGGGATGCAATTCTGGGATCAGCTTTTGCAGCAGCAAATACTTCTTCCTTGTCAGCACCAGTCGGAATGACTACGGTACCACGAAGTTTACCGTTGATCTGTACACCGATCTCGGTCTGTGCGTCAACTGTCTTAGCCTCCTCATAGGTCGGCCAGGATGCCAGAGAAAGGAATCCTTCTCCGCCGGTTGCCTCCCACATTTCCTCACACAGATGGGGAGCAAACGGACAAAGCAGTTTGATGAAGGTCTGAAGCTGCTCTTTACTGATCTTTCCGACATTGTATACATCGTTGGTCAGAGTCATCAATGCTGCAATGGCAGTGTTGAACTTCATATCCTCGATATCAGAAGATACCTTCTTGATGGTCTTGTGAAGCGAAGTCTCCAGTTTTTCTGTCTCTTTGTCCTCAGACAGCATATCCGTAAATCCGGCTACACGCTCCAGGAAACGTTTACAGCCTTTTACAGAATTCTCGTTCCACGGAGTAGCTGCACCGTAATCACCCATGAACAGAACATAGGTACGCAGAGTATCTGCACCGTAATCCTCTACAATATCCAGTGGGTCTACGACATTACCCTTGGATTTACTCATCTTATCTCCGTCCGGTCCAAGGATCAGTCCCTGAATAGAACGTTTTGCGTAAGGCTCCGGAGTATTGACAACACCAATGTCATACAGGAAATGATGCCAGAAACGGGAATAAATCACGTGTCTGGTAACATGCTCCATACCACCGTTATACCAGTCAACCGGCATCCAGTATTTCAGTTTTTCCGGATCTGCCAGACACTTGTCGTTGTGCGGATCGATGTAACGCAGGAAATACCAGGAAGATCCTGCCCACTGCGGCATGGTATCTGTCTCTCTTCTTGCATCACGTCCACATTTTGGGCATTTGCATTTTACGAAGGAATCAATCTTAGCCAGCGGAGATTCGCCTTCCACACCCGGCTCAAAATTCTCTACCTTCGGCAGACGAAGAGGCAGCTCTTCATAAGGAACCGGAACAACACCACAGTTATCACAGTGAACGATCGGAATCGGCTCACCCCAATATCTCTGACGGTTGAATGCCCAGTCTTTCATTTTGAACTGTACACCTGCACGGCCAATACCCTGCTTCGTCAGTTCTTCCAGCATCTTCTTGATAGAATCTTTCTTATTCGTATAACCATTCAGGAACTCGGAGTTCACCATCTCACCGTCACCGGTATAGGCTTCTTTCGTGATATCTCCGCCCTTGATAACCTCAATAATATCGATATTAAATGCCTTTGCAAAATCGTAGTCACGCTGGTCATGTGCCGGTACTGCCATGATGGCTCCGGTACCATAACCCATCATTACATAATCTGCAATGAAGATCGGAATTTTCTTACCATTAACCGGATTAACAGCCTCCAGGCCCTCAATCTTCACACCGGTCTTATCTTTTACCAGCTGGGTACGTTCAAATTCTGTTTTCTTCGCGCACTCACTGCGATATGCTTTAATCGCATCCATATTGGAAATGCGGTCCGCATATTTATCAATCAGCGGATGCTCCGGAGCCATAACCATGAAGGTAACACCAAACAGGGTATCCGGTCTGGTGGTATAGATCTCCAGCTGCTCATCAACGCCGTCTACTTTAAAGTCTACAAATGCACCGGTAGATTTACCAATCCAGTTTATCTGCTGCTGTTTTACATTTGCCGGATAATCTACATGATCCAGACCTTCCAGCAGTTTATCTGCATACTCGGTAATTCTTAAGTACCAGACATCTTTGGATTTCTGGATAACTTCGCTGTGGCAGATATCGCAGTGTCCACCCTGGCTGTCCTCATTGGAAAGAACGACTTTACAGGACGGGCAGTAATTTACCAGTGCCTTGCTTCTGAATACCAGACCATGCTCATACATTTTCAGGAAAATCCACTGGGTCCATTTATAATAATCCTCGTCTGTGGTATCAATCACACGGTCCCAGTCAAAAGAGAATCCGACTTTTTTCAGCTGATTGGTGAATTTTGCAATGTTCTCATCCGTGATCACACGCGGATGTTTGCCAGTCTTGATGGCATAGTTCTCGGTCGGGAGTCCGAATGCGTCGAATCCGATGGGGAACAGGACATTATAGCCTTCCATTCTTCTTTTTCTGGAAATTACCTCAAGGCTGGAATATGCCTTAATGTGTCCAACGTGCATACCTGCGCCGCTGGGATACGGGAACTCTACCAGACCATAAAATTTCGGCTTGGAACTTCCGTCCACTGCATTAAAGATCTTGGCTTCATCCCACTTCTGCTGCCATTTGGCTTCTATCTTTCGGAAATTGTGTTTCATTTCATACGTCCTCCTTCTCGATTTCCGACGCTGTTACAAAATAACTATCCGGGATATCCGGTAATTCAGCTTATTTTTAACTCTATAAGTGTAATATACTACCCTTTGTTTGTCAATTTTGATTTTAGAAAAACCTTTCTATTTTCCGGGAACCGTGCTATACTTATAGACATTAACGTGCTAAAGGAGAACAATCATGAAAACTGGTTTTATCGGACTGGGACTCATCGGCGGCTCTATCGCCAGGGCCGTCCGTCATTTTTATCCGGATGCGGAGATTATCGCATATTCCCGTACCCGGGCGTCTGTGGAACAGGCCGTCGCTGACGGTGTGGTAGACCGGATTCCGGATGGAGTCGGGGAGGATTTCGCAGACTGCGATTATATATTCCTGTGCGCCCCGGTTTCCAGCAACGCAAAATATCTGGAACAGTTGAAGCCCCTCATCCACTCTTCCTGCATCATCACAGACGTAGGAAGTACCAAGACAGACATCCACGAAAAAGTTACGGAACTTGGTATGGAAGAAAACTTTATCGGTGGACATCCCATGGCCGGTTCTGAGAAGACAGGCTATGCCAATTCCAAACGAATTCTCATTGAAAATGCCTACTATATGATCACTCCTACCGGGAAAAACCCTGACGGTGCCGTAGACCGCTACCGCAACTTTGTTGCAAGCTTAAAAGCACTTCCGCTGGTTGTTGATTATCGTACCCACGATTATGTGACAGCAGGTATCAGCCATCTGCCCCATATTATTGCTTCATCCTTAGTCAATCTGGTGAAAGATTCCGACACGGAAAACGGACTCATGAAGCTGGTGGCAGCAGGCGGATTTAAAGACATTACGCGTATTGCTTCCTCCTCTCCGGAGATGTGGGAACAGATCTGCATGACCAACCGAAAAAATATTTCATCTATCCTTGGAGATTACATTGTTTCTCTGACCCAAATCCAAAAGGAGTTGGATAACGCGGAACAGGGTTCCATCTACCATCTGTTTGAGACTTCCCGGGATTACCGCAACAGCCTTCCTGCAAAGGGAAGCGGCGCCCTGCAGCCTATCTACGAACTTTACTGCGATATGGTAGATGAGGCCGGTGGAATTGCCACCCTTGCTACCATTCTGGCAAGCAATCAGATCAGCTTGAAAAATATCGGTATTATCCACAGCCGGGAGTTCATTGAAGCTGTACTTCGAATTGAATTTTACGATGAACAGGCCATGGTACAGGCTGCAGATATTTTAAGAAAACATCGCTATGTGATTTACGAAAGGTAATGAATTATGAAATTTACGAAAGCTTCCGCTCCTTTAAAAGGAACGGTTACCATTCCGGGCGACAAAAGCATCTCCCACCGTTCCGTCATGTTTGGTGCGCTGGCAGACGGAACCACAAAAGTCACCAACTTTTTAAGAGGTGCAGACTGCCTCTCTACCATTGCCTGTTTCCGGAAACTGGGCATCGAGATTGAGGAAACACTGGATGAAATCCTTATTCGCGGAAAAGGCATCCACGGACTGACTGCTCCGGATTCCATGCTGGATGTGGGTAACAGCGGTACTACCACCCGCCTGATCTCCGGCATTCTCGCAGGTCAGCCTTTTACTACAGAATTAAACGGTGACGAATCCATCCAGAGCCGTCCCATGAAACGAATCATCGCCCCTCTAAGCCAGATGGGAGCCGATATTGAAAGTATTCGCGGAAACGGCTGTGCACCGCTTCGCATTCGCCAAAGTCAGCTCTACGGCATTCACTATCAATCCAAAGTTGCTTCTGCTCAGGTCAAATCCTGTATCCTGCTGGCAGGTCTCTATGCAGACGGCACTACCAGTGTGACAGAACCCTATCTTTCCCGCAATCACACAGAGATCATGCTGAAGCATTTCGGAGCACAAATCACCAGTAAAGGTACTACGGCCACGATTGTTCCCGGATCAGAACTCCATGGTCAGGAAATCGAGGTACCGGGTGACATTTCCTCTGCCGCTTACTTCATCGCCGCCGGACTGATTGTTCCAGGTTCCGAGATTCTTATTAAAAATGTGGGAATTAACCCGACCAGAGACGGACTTCTTCGGGTATGTAAGGATATGGGAGCCGATATCACACTTCTCAATAAAAATCTTGGAAACGGAGAACCCACAGCAGATCTTCTTGTCCGTGCGGGTTCCCTTCACGGAACTACCGTAGGCGGTGCCGTAATTCCGACTCTTATCGATGAACTTCCGGTAGTCGCTGCTCTTGCCTGCTTTGCCGAGGGAACTACTGTCATTAAAGATGCGCAGGAGCTGAAAGTCAAAGAATCTAACCGTATTGACGTAATGGTACAAAACCTTACCGCCATGGGTGCCCATGTCACCGCTACCGATGATGGCATGATCATCGAAGGCGGACATCCACTCCATGGTGCCGTCATCGACAGTAAGCTTGATCACCGCATTGCCATGACCTTTGCCATCACCGCCCTTGCTTCCGATGGAGAAACCGAGATCACCGGCGCTGACTGTGTAAAAATCAGCTATCCTGGATTTTATGAAGATCTTTCCATGCTGGCAAAATAGAAATCAACGAAAAAAGGAGCTGCTCAGATTCACCTGAGTAACTCCTTTTTTATATTCTCTTTTTATACAGCCAGCGTCTGCAGGAAATCCTCCAGCACCTCATTATGACCAAACAACTTTACATTCAATATCCGATTTAGATCCAGACTCAGAATACCAAGCAACGACTTGGCGTCAATCTCCAGACGGTCATATGCAATATCCACATTAAAATCACAGTCCTGAGTTTTCTTTACAAATGCGCTCACACTTTCCGGTGGCAGTTTAATCTGAATTTCTGTCATGCAAACACACTCCTTTCGGTTTCTTATCTTCTCTTATGCCTTGTTTATTATGGTACATTTTCTCAATAAAGTCAAACCTTCTGGGAGAATCTTGATATATTCTTAACACATATGTTGTAATCTTTTTATATTTTATGCAATTACCTGTAGAAATTTGTTATAAAAAAGTGTACAATAAACCGCAGTATATTGCGAACGAACACAGGAGGAAACTATTGTATGAGCGTTATGATTATCGGAATTGCCGGAGGTACCGGTTCCGGAAAATCAACCTTTACCAACCGTCTGCGGGATGCATTTCCAAATGACGTAGCAGTTGTCTATCACGACAATTACTATCGGAGGCAGGATGATGTACCTTTTGAAGAGCGGAAAAAAGTAAATTATGACCATCCGGCTTCATTGGAGACTGATCTGATGATCAAACATCTGAAAATGCTAAAAAAAGGTCAGGCTGTTGACTGCCCCGTCTACGATTACAGCGCACACAATCGTTCTCAGGAAACTATTCATATTGAGCCGAAAAAGATCATCCTTGCAGAAGGAATTCTCCTTCTGGCAGATCCACTGCTCCGCAGCATGATGGATATTAAAATTTACGTAGAGGCAGATGCTGATGAGCGTATTCTCCGCCGGATCGTGCGGGATGTGAAAGAACGCGGCCGTGATCTTGACAACATTGTAGATCAGTATCTAACCACCGTAAAACCCATGCATTATCTGTATGTAGAGCCAACCCGTGCTCTAGCCGATGTGGTCATCAACAGTGGTATGAATAATGTGGCCTTCGATATTGTCAAATCCAAAATTCAGCTGATGTTAGACGAAAATTAAAAAAGCAGAATTTTACCCCGGAGCTGTTACTTTGCTCCGGGGTATTTTGTTACTCTTTTACTTTATAAACATCGCATCTCCAAATGAGAAGAACCGATATTTCATTTCTACCGCCTCTTTATAAGCAGCCATGATCTTATCTCTTCCTGCCAGTGCAGATACCAGCATCATCAGTGTAGATTCCGGCAGATGGAAATTGGTAATCAGACAATCAATCAGTTTAAATTGATATCCCGGATAAATGAAGATCTCCGTCCAGCCGCTTCCGGCTTTTAAAATTCCATCCTCTCCTGTAGCGGATTCCAGGGTACGGCAGCTGGTAGTGCCCACTGCGATAATCCGCCCACCCTTTGTCTTTGTCTCATTGATCAGTTTCGCCTGATCCTCTTCCACCATATAGAACTCGGAATGCATATGATGCTCTTTGATATTTTCCACCTTTACCGGGCGGAAGGTACCAAGGCCTACATGCAGGGTTACGTGGGCGATATTGACACCCTTGTCCTTAATGGCCTGTAAAAGCTCCGGTGTAAAATGAAGTCCGGCCGTCGGCGCTGCTGCAGAACCATCGTGTTTCGCATAAACCGTCTGATAGCGATTCTTATCCTTCAGCTGATGGGTAATATAGGGTGGAAGCGGCATCTGTCCCAGCTGATCCAGGATTTCTTCAAAGATACCATCATAGGTGAATTTGATCATCCGGTTTCCATCCTCTACAACATCTACTACTTCTCCTACAAGAAGCCCGTCACCGAAGCTGATCTTCGTACCCGGTTTTGCTTTCTTGCCCGGTTTCACCAGTGTTTCCCACACATCATCTGCATTTCGTTTCAGAAGAAGCACTTCGATCTTCGCATCAGTTCCGACCTTGTTTCCGATGAGCCTTGCCGGAATAACCTTTGTATTATTCACCACCAGGCAGTCTCCCGGATTCAGATAATTAATAATCTCCCGGAAAATATGGTGTTCGGTATTTCCGGTCTCTCTGTCCAGTACCAGCAGCCTGGAACTGGAACGGTCTTCCAGTGGATCCTGTGCAATCAGTTCCTGGGGAAGATCATAATAAAAATCATGTAAACTCATATTCTGTTCGTCCAAAATATAATAACCTCCTATAGTTCAATTCCAAACAGTTCCTGTATCTGCTGCCGCATCATCTCCGGACGTTTCTCCACGAAGTCATAGATTACTTCTTTGTTCTGTTCTACATCATCCATGTTCATCGTATACGACTCATCAATACTGTGTTTGTAAGCAAAACTTTCTGCCAGTTCGCTATCGCGTTCCCCACAAAGTTTTTCGACAGCCGCGCGGACTCTGTCTTCCGTAAAATATTCCTTAATACAAAGTTCTATATACTTCGCAAATTTTTCCTGCATATCCGGCCTCTTCATGACAGCTCCAAACAGCGGATTCTGCTCCATCACGGTCTCTATATCCAGCCAGTCTTCCGGTTCTTCATTATAAATATTGAAGCCTGCTTCCATATCATAATAAAGATACCGCCATCTTCCATCCTGTCGTCCGGTTCCATAGACATTGTTCTGGCTGTAATATCGATACAGCTTAATATTGTTCAACGGCCAGTCCCAGTTGGCGATATAGGTCTCAATCGCAAAATACTGAATCATATTATCAATATCAACCAGCTGTTCCAGTTCCGCAAAGGTCTCATCATCGGTCAGGTTTTTTTCTGCGTACTCTGCTACTTTTTGATAATCTTCTTTTCCTCGAATATCTTCTGCTTTTTCATCCGGATCATCAGGAAATTTGTTTGCTCGGAGAGCCACTTTCTGGTAATAATCTCCTTTCTGCATCAGTCCGTAATTTTCTTCCATATAAGTATCATCATAGACTTCCTGCAGCCATTCAAAATTATAGTAACCACCGTTCAGCCATACAGACGCCGGTGCAACAGACTTACTGTCAATGCCTTCGATCTGACTGCACAGAGTCTGAAACAGCTCTTCCCTGAACAGGGTCACACTCTTATCAAAGCCATGAGCCCTTACGACCAGACGCTTATAGGCATCCTGTACCTTCTGATCCGCTCCATGGGTATTATCTGCAAAAAAGGGATAGGCAAATGTATCATTTCCGTAGGCTTTCCTTGCATAGAGTTTAAAGGATTTGTAATAATACTGTCTGCTGGCATGCCCGAAGATCCGCATTCCTGCATCCTGGGCAATGAGGCGCTCTCCATCCGGAGACAGAATCTCCACAAAGGCATCCCGTTCCCAATCTCTGCCCTGCTGGGTAAAGTTTGCAGGCTGTGTCAGTTTTCCGGAAATATATTCCGGGCTGTTCACATACTCATCCCGAATCTTTCCCTCCACCATGATGCCATATTCATAATCATACAGATTGTAAGGATCACTGGTCAGACAAACAATATAGGTACTGAACCGTTCTTTCAATGTCTCCATGCTGTCCGCATAAAAATAAGTTCTTGTAAACAGATCTCCCCATTCTCCGGTACTCTCATCATAAGAACGGGCACGGAGCACGCAGCTTCGCACCTCATCTGTAGCCGTAAAAACAAGGGAATCTTCATAAAATCCGCTTTCAAATCCAGGAATACTGCCGTCCAGCGTGTAGTAAATCGGATAACCGCCCGCATCAGACAGTTTCAACACCAGGTCTCCGGCACAGAAGGAGTCCTCCTGGGAAACGATAATATCATCTGCCTCTTCCATCTTCTGCGCTTCCCCGGGACTTTTGAATGCCACAAACAACAAAACCAGGGCGGCAGCTATTAAAAGCCCCGCCCTGATGGATTTTTTTGCAGACATCATTACTGACGCAGCTCTGCGCCCAGAGCCTTAAGACCATCCAGGATTTTCTTCATTGCGGAAGTAATCTCAGTGTCCGTCAGAGTATGATCCTTTGCACGGAAGGAAAGGGAATAAGCGACAGACTTAAATCCTTCCTTGATCTGGGAACCTTCGTAAATGTCGAACAGTTCGTAGTTCTCCAGAATCTTTCCGCCTCTGGTCACGATGATCTCCTCAACCTGTCCTACCAGGATCTCTTTCGGAAGTACCATGGAAATGTCTCTGGTTACTGCCGGGAATTTTGCAATGCCTTCATATTTTCTGTCGAAGGTTGCCTTTTCAACGATAGACGGCATGTCCAGAACAGCTACATAAGCACGGTCGCCAATACCATAATTTGCAGCAACGGTCGGATGAACCTCACCCATGTAACCAATCACGGTTCCATCATAAACAATATTTGCCTGGCGTCCCGGATGCAGGAAGGATTTTCCGGCATTCGGATCGTAAACTTCTTTCTCATGCATACCGATCTTGTCGAGGAACTCTTCTACGACACCCTTCATGCTGAAGAAGTCGCCATCGCCATACATGCCAAGAGTGAACTGCATTCTCTCATCCGGCAATTCCGTCAGCGGAAGACTTTTCGGCAGATAAATATTTCCCATCTCATAGAGACGTACATTTTTATTTCTTCTATTGTAGTTGGTGGCCAGAGAAGTCAGCATTCCATTCAGGGAAATGGTTCTCATAATGGAGAAGTCCTCCCCCAGCGGATTGGAGATCAGGATAGCCTGACGCTCTTTTGCATCCTCCGGAAGCATCAGTTTATCAAATACTTTCGGGCTCTCGAAGCTGTAAGTCATACCCTGGGAGAATCCGCAGAACTCTGCGATATCTCTTGCAACAGCTTCAATTCTCAGATAGAACGGAAGCTTTCCTGTGGTTGCCTCTCCTCTCGGCAGAGTCGTCGGAATATTATCATATCCAAAGAAACGTGCTACTTCCTCAGCCAGATCTGCAGTACGGAACAGATCCTGACGGAAAGTCGGAGCTACGATCTCATTGGTCTTCTCATCATAAGCAAGCTCAATCGGTTTGAAGTACTCGAGCATCTGCTCTTTACTGATATCGGTTCCCAGCAGAGCATTGATGCGGTCCGGCTCAAAGGGAATACGAACTTCCTCTTTCTTCACCGGATATACATCTACGGTTCCATCTACTACATCACCGGCATCCAGTTCTTCAATGAGCTGGCATGCACGGTCGATGGCTGCCTGTGCATTGTTGGGATCCAGACCCTTCTCAAACTTTCCGGAAGCTTCCGTACGAAGACCTACACGTTTGCTGGAAAGACGAATGTTGGTACCGTCAAAGCAGGCTGCCTCGAAGAGCATGGTCTTTACATCATCGGTGATCATGGAGTTCTCTCCACCCATGATACCTGCCATACCAACGGCTTTCTCACCGTCGCAGATAACCAGAACGTTCTCGTCCAGTGTTCTCTCCTGACCATCCAGAGTAACAAATTTTTCATCATTTGCTGCACGGCGGACTACGATCTTATGGTCTGCAATGGTATCCAGATCATACGCGTGCATAGGCTGACCATACTCTTCCATGACGTAGTTGGTGATGTCCACAATGTTATTGATCGGGCGGATACCAACGGATGCCAGTCTTCTCTGCATCCATTCCGGTGACGGAGCAAGACGGATATTTTTTACAACTCTTGCACAATATCTGGAACAGAGATCCTCTGCCTGTACTTCTACTTTTATATAATCATTGACATCTCCGCCGCAGCCTTTGACTTCTACTACCGGAGCCTTAAATTCTTTGTGGAAGGTTGCAGCAGTCTCTCTTGCAAGGCCTAACGTGCTGTAACAGTCTACACGGTTGGAAGTAATCTCAAATTCAAACTCCACATCATGAAGTCCCAGTGCACCGATGGCATCTGCGCCAACTTTCGCATCTTCCGGGAAGATATAGATACCGTATTCCGGTGCTTCCGGATACATATCTCTGGTAGAACCAAGTTCCTCGATGGAGCACATCATACCGTTAGACTCAACCCCGCGGAGTTTTCCTTTTTTGATCTTAATTCCTCCCGGTGTCATCTTGCCGTCATGACCGCCAGCTACACGTCCGCCGTCCAGAACAACCGGAACTTTATCTCCTTCTTTCACGTTCGGAGCACCGGTTACGATCTGAATGGGTTCTGCCTCTCCGATATCTACCTGGCAGATGATCAGCTTATCTGCATCCGGATGACGTTCGATTTTCTGAATCTGACCGATAACGATTTTCTCCAGGTCAGCATCCATTTTTGTAAATCCTTCCACCTTGGAACCAGACAGGGTCATGGCATCGGTGAACTCCTGAGCCGTCACATCAAGCTCCGGCACATATGCTTTTATCCATGATAAAGATGTATTCATCTTGTAATTTCCTCCTTAGAACTGTTTCAAGAATCTGATGTCGTTTTCATACAGCAGTCTCATATCGTCAATCTCATATTTCAACAGTGCGATACGTTCCAGACCTACACCAAATGCAAAACCAGTGTACTCGTTCGGGTCAATGCCGCACATCTCCAGTACATGAGGATGTACCATACCGCAGCCAAGAATCTCAATCCAGCCGGAACCTTTACAGAAGCGGCATCCTTTACCGCCGCATTTGAAGCAGGATACGTCTACCTCTGCACTCGGCTCCGTGAAGGGGAAGTGATGGGGACGGAATTTAGTCTTAGTCTCTGCTCCAAACAGCTCTTTTGCGAACTCTTCCAGAGTTCCCTTCAGGTCAGCAAAGGTAATATTCTTATCAATAACCAGTCCCTCGATCTGATGGAAGGACGGAGAATGAGTTGCGTCTACTTCGTCAGAACGGAATACACGTCCCGGAGAAATCATACGAATCGGAAGCTTTCCTTTTTCCATGATTCTTGCCTGCACCGGAGAGGTCTGGGTTCTGAGCACGATGTCTTTGTTGATATAGAAAGTATCCTGCTCATCCTTTGCCGGATGATTTGCCGGAATATTCAGTTTTTCGAAGTTATAAAGATCATACTCAACCTCCGGTCCTTCAATCACTTCGTATCCCATACCAATGAAGATACGCTCTACTTCTTCCAGAGCAATGGTGTTCGGATGTCTGTGTCCGACACTGTTTTTCTTTGCCGGAAGAGTAACATCGATCACTTCTGATTTCAGTTTTGCCTCCAGAAGCAGCTTGTCCATGTTCTTCTTTGCTTCTTCCATCACCTTCTCGATCTCGGCTCTGGTATCATTTACCAGCTGTCCGAAAGCCGGACGGTCTTCCGGAGCTAACTCTTTCATACTCTTTAAGAGTGCTGTAAGCTCCCCTTTCTTTCCAAGTACGGATACACGTACTTCATTCAGCGCATCAGGATTGCCGGATGCTTTGATACGTGCAATAGCCTCTTCTCTGATTTTCTGCAGTTTTTCTTTCATGACTGAACTCCTTTAATATAGTCTCAGGGTTTCCTTTGTTTCAGATAATAAAAAAACTCCATCCCCTAACAGGGACGAAGTCTGTAATCCGTGGTACCACCCTTATTTCCGATCTTCTTTCGACCGGACACTCATGCCGCGTAACGTGCGGTGAACGTCATTCCCCTACTTTTCATAAATAATTTCAAGGATGCTGCTCCAGTGGGAAATTCACAATACTGTCTGAACCGGGATGAGCTTACAGCCGCTGGCTCTTCCTCTCTGTCGGAAAACAGGTTGCTACTGACACCTTCTACGCATTTCCATATCGACAACTACTATAACACAAAATTTTTTACCGGTCAAGCCAGAAATGGTTGATCTCCACACCGATCAGCACAATATACATAACAAAATAAAGCCAGAACATAAATAACATTAACGTAGTCAGACTTCCATACATGGTATAGGCTCTGGTGTATTCAATATAAATGGAAAATCCAAAGGAAAACAAATACCATGCCACCGCAGAAAACAAAGCCCCCGGCAGCTGATCCGTAAAAGTCGTCTTACGGTTTGGCAGCATCATATAAAGCACTGCAAAAAATACCATAAATAAGACCAACATGATCAACAGACGGAACGTAAGCAGAATCCGCGTGATTACTGTCAGAAACGGAAAATGATACCTGATCCACAGATGAATGGAGGTTCCAAAGACAATGAGCACCAGAGATGCCACCACAAGCAGTACAAAAATCAAGGCAAAAATGGCGCCCCGCAGACGAAGCATCAGATAATTAGGTTTTCGATCCACCTGACAGATGGCATTCATTCCCCGGTTCAGCGCCATAAAACTTTTTCCGGCAGACCATACCATGACCAGTGCAGACAATGAAATCGTAGCTATCGTCCGGCTGTACATCTCATCCACCATGCCAATAACCCAGCTTCGGAACCCCAGGGGAATCACCGTCTGAATCAGATTATAAAGGTCTGCTTTTCCTACTCCGGTAAATTGTACCAGTGACAGCAGCATAATCGTGAGCGGCAGAAATGACAGAATAATAAAATACGCAGACTGCGCCGCATATGCCCCTACATGAGCACTCTCCAGGTCCTTTTTTATTTCCAGTATCATGATAATCAGTCTGCGCAGCATATGATTTTACCCTTTCCGTGCATGGTTTGCCTGCTTATCATACCCTGTTTATTCCAAAATAGCAAGTTCTATGTCTTTATAAAAATAATGAAGAATGGACTCGTAAGATTCCCCCTGCTCTGCCAGAATCCGCGCTCCATTCTGGCTCATACCGGCTCCATGTCCCAGACCGCCTCCATACACTTCATATCCAACTGTTTTCCCATCTTTCTGTACAGGTTCCAGTACAAAATAGCCGCTGGGAAGAAGTGGACTTCCCTCTTTCACTGTTCCATCATTTTTGTAAATTTTTTCTTCTGGTGCTCCGAGAAACATGCGTATATTATACTCGTATCTGATTTTCAGGGTTTCTTTCGTTCCCTCCATCAGCATTTCCAGTGCCGCACCTCCAGTATTTCTCTTCTCAATGGATACGCTTCTGATTTCTCCCGGATCACAGTCTTCACGTTTTATCCACTGATCCCCATTCTTCACCAGAATCCCGTCTTTCGTCTTCTCACTGCGTACCTGCAGCCATTTCTGTACATTGTCCGTAATCTGTGCAAGAGAAAGATAACAGTTCCAACGGTACCATGGTTCTGCAATCTCCAGATCTCCCGCATGTTTTTTCCGAATAAATCGTTCAAAAACGGTCTCCTCCGTAAGACTTTTCTTCAGGCTTCCATTCCCTGTTCTTCGTCCTTCTATGTAAGGTGTTTTTGTCGGATCCGCATCCTCCCAGATTGCCTCATCAGTTGTCACGCCGCAGGAAGTAGCAAAATAATAGGCTTTTACCGGCCGGCCTTCATACAGCATAATCTGGCCTTTCGTCTCCTGTACTGCCTGATCTGTACTTTCCTGGCTTTCCACCTGATTATAAACCTGAAAAGAAACACTGTCATCCACATGCGCCTCATATTCCGGATATGCATATTCCTGCATCTGCCAGACTGCATACGTGCGGGCACAGACTGCCTGGGCCTTCAGTGCCTCTTCCGCATAACCGGATGGCATCTCGCTTGGTACAACTCTCCGAAGATATTCTTCCAGCGGAACCTCATTGACGATGACCCAGCCATTCTCTGTTTCATAATCCTGCATTGTTCCCGGATATTTTCTATCTGGTTCTTTTGTTTCATGATAGATTCCGCCGCTTTTGTTCAGAATCAATACCCGGATGCAGGCATCTGCAGATGGAATCTTCGAAAGTGTTTCCTCCTGCTCAGGAACTCCCGGCTCAGGCAGGATCAGTTCCTCGCCATTTCCGGATGGCGGTTCTTCCGCATCATGAGTTCTGTCCTGTATCAGTAAAAAAAGCAGCCATGCCGTCAGACAAATCAGCAGCAACAACTTTCCCTTCCATTTTTTCCCACTCATTTTAGCATCCTCTCTGCTGCACAAAAAAACGGGTACTGCATCTTCTGCAATACCCGATATCTTCCGTTTCCCAAAGTGCCGTTCCCTGTATTTTGACGCCTAGCCAAAGCTAGGTGGGTAACCTCAACAGAGCATTCAGCCTTCCACTGGCGTCCAGTAAGGACGGAGGCGTGACATCCAGCCTGCGATATTGGAATCCCATAAACGTAAATGTAGGTTCAAAATAACAGGGCTATCGAACACCCCAGGAAATCCGTAACCATAGTATACCCTATTTTTGCATTTTTGACAACTGTCGGGAGAAAAAACTTTGGTATTTTTCAATTATTACCAATTTCTGACAATATTCCGGATGTTTTTCGGATCAGCTCCTCATCTGTTCTCCATACTTCGAATTCACTGATTCCAGGAAGTCCCATGGGAACACCCTCTCTTCGATATTCCATTCTCGAATCATATGTTTTCTTACCAGACATATGATAAGCACGCAGTCCGGTCTTTTGCCAGATCTCACGGATACTCGCCGGGCCAACTCCCGCACCTGCCATCAGTGTAATCCGGTCTCCGGCCTGCCTCTGAAGTTCTGCCAGACAATCCGCCCCTTTCAGCGCACTGTTCTCCTGACCTGATGTGAGTACAGTCCCAATTCCAAGCATAACTGCCTGCTCGAGTGCCTCTCCAGGATCTTTGCACACATCAAATGCCCGGTGAAGCGTGATTTCCATATTTCCTGCCAGTTCCGCCAGTCGTTTCATTCGCTCCAGATCCAGTGTTCCGTCCGGTCTCAGGCAGCCGATCACTACGGCATCCGCACCCAGCTTTTTAAAATGCGCCACCTGATGTTCCATCATCTGAAACTCTGCTTCTGTGTAGCAGAAATCCCCGAATCTTGGCCGAATCAGAACCCTTACCGGCAGCCTGCAATGCTCACGCACACTGCGATAAAGCCATTCATCCGGCGTCACTCCCCCGATAATCAGATGCCCGCACAATTCCAGCCGGTCTGCTCCGCCTTTTTCAGCTGCTTCTGCAGATTCCGGACTGTCCACGCAGGCTTCCAATATCATCTTTCCATGGTTCATTGTATGAGCCTCCCTTTCTCTTTATACCTGGCCATGCAAAAAAGGAGCGCTGCAAAGCAGCACTCCTTTTGTAAATACAATAATGATTACAGCTGCGGTCCAGCAGATACAAGTGCTTTTCCGTCTGCGTTGCTCTCATATTTAACAAAGTTTTTCTGGAAACGAGCAGCCAGATCCTTTGCTTTCTCCTCCCACTGAGCAGCCTCAGCGTAGGTATCTCTCGGGTCAAGAATTGCCGGATCAACTCCCGGAAGCTCGGTCGGAACTTCGAAGTTGAAGAACGGAATCTTCTTGGTCGGAGCGGTCAGGATAGCGCCATCAAGGATTGCATCGATGATACCACGGGTATCTTTGATGGAGATACGTTTTCCGGTTCCGTTCCATCCGGTGTTAACAAGATAAGCTTTAGCGCCGCTCTTCTGCATTTTCTTAACCAGCTCATGAGCATATTTGGTCGGATGCAGCTCAAGGAATGCCTGTCCGAAGCATGCGGAGAAGGTCGGTGTCGGCTCAGTGATTCCACGCTCGGTTCCTGCAAGTTTTGCAGTAAATCCGGACAGGAAGTAGTACTCAGTCTGCTCCGGAGTCAGGATAGATACCGGCGGAAGTACGCCAAATGCGTCAGCAGACAGGAAGATTACGTTCTTAGCATCCGGAGCTGCGGATACCGGGCGAACGATCTTCTCGATATGGTTGATCGGATAAGATACACGGGTGTTCTCGGTTACGCTCTTATCAGCGAAATCAATTTTACCCTCTGCATCCAGAGTTACGTTCTCAAGAAGAGCGTCACGTCTGATTGCATTGTAGATATCCGGCTCGGAATCTTTGTCAAGATTGATAACTTTTGCATAGCATCCGCCCTCGAAGTTAAATACTCCGTTGTCGTCCCAGCCGTGCTCGTCATCACCGATCAGAAGACGTTTCGGGTCGGTAGACAGGGTGGTTTTACCAGTTCCGGAAAGTCCGAAGAAGATAGCGGTGTTCTTTCCATCCATATCTGTGTTTGCAGAGCAGTGCATAGAAGCGATGCCCTTCAGCGGCAGATAGTAGTTCATCATGGAGAACATACCTTTCTTCATCTCTCCGCCGTACCAGGTGTTTACAATAACCTGCTCACGGGTAGTGATGTTGAACATAACTGCGGTCTCAGAGTTCAGACCCAGCTCTTTGTAATTCTCAACTTTTGCTTTGGAAGCATTGTAAACAACAAAGTCCGGCTCAAATTTCTCAAGCTCTTCAGCAGTCGGCTGAATGAACATGTTGGTTACGAAATGAGCCTGCCAAGCTACTTCCACGATGAAACGGATAGCCATACGGGTATCTTTGTTTGCACCGCAGAATGCATCTACAACATACAGTTTTTTGTTAGAGAGTTCTTTCTTAGCCAGCTCTTTTACAGACTCCCATGCTTCCTGAGTTGCCGGATGGTTGTCATTTTTGTACTCATCAGAAGTCCACCATACAGTGTCCTTGGAGTTCTCATCCATTACAATATATTTGTCTTTCGGGGAACGTCCGGTATAAATACCAGTCATAACGTTTACTGCACCGAGCTCACTTACCTGTCCTTTTTCGAAACCTTCCAGACCCGGTTTGGTCTCTTCTTCGAAAAGCATCTCATAAGAAGGGTTGTGTACAATCTCAGTTGTTCCGGTGATACCATACTTGGTTAAATCAATTTTTCCCATGTTTCACTAGACCTCTTTCTTTTTGTATAATTTCAGATCAGGTTCAAAGCTCCTGCTCACATCCGAACTCCGTCATAATTCGAAAGGAGTACTCAGCTGACCCAGATCAGATTTATTATTACATTCCGTGAAAAAAATGTCAAGATCAAAAGTATTTTTTCATTGCTCTGCTTACCTCATATCCGTACCAGAAGAGCACAGCGAGGAACAGAATGATAAATGCGATGTAAAGTCCCGTGATACTCGCAACATATGTATTAAAAAGAGATACTGCTCCATATGCCACCATCACTCCGCCAAGCACCATAAGTTTCGGTGACATAAGATTCGCATATCCCTGCAGATCCTTACAGCTGCTCACATCCGTATCCTTGAACACCAGAAATGTCTTAACGATCTTTCCCTGTGTTCTCAGCACATAAGCTGCATACAATGCATAGAATCCTGCTCCGAGCACAATCAGATCTGTAATATTCCAGATAGTATCCATATATCTCTCCTACTCTACACCAAGAAAACCGCGGACTGTTTTCTCCATGTCCTGTACTTCACAAACCGTCTTATGACGAACCGGTGCAGTGCGGATCTCTTCGATGGCATTGGGAACTGCAACTCCGGAAATTCTGCTCAGCTCATCAACCAGTTCAAAGTCACCCAGTTTTCCATACTTTTCAGCGTCAATAGATTCCATGACGCTTCTGGTAAATTTATAGGGGCTTGCAGTGGATGCAATGACTGTCTTCGTCTCATCGCCGGTCTCTGCTTTATATTTTTCATATGCGCAGGCCGCAACCGCCGTATGCGTATCCATCACATATCCAGTGTCCTTGTATACTTTCGCGATCTCCTGTGCATCTTCTGCCTCGGTTACATAGTATCCGCAGAAATCACCAAGCTTTTCTTTCATGGCATCTGTAATTGTATATTTTCCATCCGCTGTCAGTTCTTTCATCAGTTCCTGATCTTTGGCAGCATCGTCACCTGCAATTCTGTAAAGCAGACGCTCCAGATTGCTTGAGATGAGAATGTCCATGGATGGAGAAGTGGTAAGAATGAACGGGCGGTTTCTGTTATACTCTCCGGTCTGGAAGAAATCATACAGTACTTTGTTATCATTGGAAGCACAGATCAGTTTTCCGATCGGAACACCCAGCTGTTTTGCATAATAAGCTGCCAGAATATTTCCAAAATTTCCGGTAGGCACAACCACATTGATGGTCTCACCATCTTTGATCTCTCCGCCTTCCAGAAGTTTTGCATAGGCATATACATAATATACAACCTGCGGAACCAGACGTCCGATATTGATGGAGTTCGCACTTGAGAACTGATATCCTGCTTTGTCAAGTTCTTTTGCCAGTTCTTTGTTTCCGAAAATAGCCTTCACTCCGCTCTGCGCATCGTCAAAGTTTCCATGAATACCGACAACCATGGTATTGTCTCCGGCCTGAGTTACCATCTGTTTTTCCTGAATCGGGCTTACACCATTCTTCGGATAGAAAACGATAATCTTCGTTCCCGGCACGTCTGCAAAACCTGCCAGCGCTGCTTTTCCCGTATCTCCGGAAGTCGCAGTCAGAATGACGATTTCATTTTTGATATGATTCTTCTTTGCTGCTGTTGTCATCAGATATGGCAAAATCGAAAGAGCCATATCCTTGAATGCAATCGTTGCTCCATGGAACAACTCCAGATAGTAAGCACCCTCAACTTTTGCAAGCGGTGCGATTACATCCGTATCAAATTTTTTGTCATAAGCTCCTGCGATACAGGCTTTAAGCTCTTCTTCCGTGAAATCTGTCAGAAACAGTTTCATCACTTCATAAGCAGTTTCCTGATAGGACATTTTCGAAAGTTCTTCCATGCTGAGGGAAAGCTTCGGAATCTCCGTTGGCAC
Source organism: Hominiventricola filiformis (assembly GCF_020686965.1). NCBI lineage: Bacteria > Bacillati > Bacillota > Clostridia > Lachnospirales > Lachnospiraceae > Hominiventricola > Hominiventricola filiformis. The sequence continues at coordinate 43,835 of NZ_JAJEPS010000015.1, forward strand.
GAACAGACCGCCGTCTTTTGCAAGTCCTTTTAAGATTGCGCAGGACGCAGTGACAGCTTCTTCAGCTCCTCTGGTACTTTTGTATAACACTTCCATGTATTCGCTCCTCTTTCCATTTTATGCTTTTAACACTTCGCAGTGTACCACAAGAAAGTAAAAAAAGAAAGGGGCAACTGCCCCTTTCTTCTCTACAATGTGTAAAAAATATGATTTCCGTGTTCCAGTACCCGGTTCAGACTCTGGTCAAACCAGCTGCTTCTGCTCCGCGTAGAACGGAAGAAAAGTGCGCCCTGAGACACATCCTCTCCTCCAAGTACCCGGTTCACGGCCTCGGTCGTATCCTGTGATACACTCACCCGGTCGATTCTTCCATCCACGGTAGGGGCAAACTGTGCGCCGCATTCCGTATTCTGGTAGACCACTCCGGTCACCGTTGCGGGAAAAATTCCACTGTTCACCCGGTTCATGATCACATTCGCTACCAGCATCTTGCCGACGGTATCTTCACCGCCTGCCTCTGCTTCCACTATTCGTAGGAGTACCTGATACTCCTGTTCATCCAAATTAAAATTCGCTGCCACAGCCTCAGTGGGTACTTCCTCAGGTGCAGGCTCTTCCGGAACGGGTTCTTCCGGTACAACTTCCTCTGCCATTGGCTCTTCCTGAGCTGGCTGCACTGCAGCTTCCTCTGCTGGTATTTCTGTTTCGACGTTTTCTGCTCCTGCCTGGACTTCCTGCTGGAAAGCTGTCGCAAGCTCTTCCGTAAGTGTGTCCTCTGCAGCATATGCAGTCAGTGTGCCTATACTGCAGGAGTTGAAGGATGCAAGACCTGTCGTCAGGATCGTTCCTAACACAAGTGCTGCAGCCCGATAGCATCTACGCATACATACACTCCTTTTCTTTATGATCCGGCATTTTATGCCTCTTGTTGTCTCACGAAAAATCTGTGTTTCCGTGGGTTACAGTTTGGCATTATAGCCCGGGACAAATGAAAAAGTCAATACAAATATTACAATTTTGTTAACTATTATGAACCATTCTTTGCTTTTTTATGACAATAGCAAAGAAAAAAGAGCGCTTCTCATGAAAAATCATGAAAAACGCTCTCCTCTTTTGTCAATTATTTTACTTGACGGAATGGTTAATTGCAGTTAACAATGCATCAATGGATGCACGGATAATATCCGGATCAATGGCTGCTCCCCAGTGAAGTTTGCCATTCGGCGTCTGAATTCCAACATATGCGATTGCGCTGGAACTGGTTCCCTTGGTCAGCGCATGCTCCTGATAGGTGACCAGCTTGTAGTCGAATCCATATGCTTTCTTCAGTGCATTGCTGACTGCATCCAGACGTCCATTACCATTTGCAGTAGTCACTTTCTTCTCACCCTTATAGGTTGTGGTAACCTCCGTGGTGATGCCATTTACCTGTTTAAAATGTACTTCCGTAATATGATACGGTTCGGTAATTCCCACAAATTTTTCTTCAAATACCTGATAAATTTCAGCAGGCTGCAGCTCTTTGTTCTGCTCGTCGGATACTGCTTTTGCTGCATATCCCATAGCCTCGCGCATCTTCGGCGGCATCTCGATACCGTAGTTTCTCTCCAGAATATAACCTACGCCGCCCTTTCCGGACTGACTGTTGATCCTGATAACATCGGCATCATAGCTTCTTCCAACGTCAGTCGGGTCGATAGGCAGATACGGTACAGTCCAGTGATCCGGATGTTTCTCCTCGATCCACTTCATACCCTTTGCAATGGCATCCTGATGAGACCCTGAGAATGCAGCAAATACCAGCGCGCCACTGTATGGATTTCTTTCATTGACCTTCATGCCAGTGTAATGCTCATATCCATCGCAGATCTCGGTCATATTGGAGAAGTCAAGTTCAGGATCTACACCCTGGGCATACATATTCATGGCAACAGTTACAATATCTACATTACCGGTACGCTCACCGTTTCCGAACAGGGTTCCTTCTACCCGATCAGCACCGGCCAGAAGTCCCATCTCCGTATCAGCTACCCCGCATCCTCTGTCATTGTGCGGATGCAGGGAAACCAATACATTTTCTCTATATTTTAAGTGTTTGCTGACATATTCAATCTGCTGTGCATAGACATGCGGCATAGAATGCTGTACAGTTACCGGCAAGTTGATAATAGCTTTTCTGTCGGCTGTCGGTTTCCACACATCCAATACTGCGTTGCAGACTTCCAGTGCATACTCCGGCTCGGTTCCGGTGAAACTCTCCGGACTGTACTCAAAACGATAATCAGCTCCGGCTTCGTCAGTCAGCTGCTGTAAGAGTTTTGCTCCTTCGACAGCGATCTTCAGGATCTCCTCTTTGGATTTGCGGAATACCTGCTCTCTCTGGGAAAGAGAAGTCGAATTATAGACATGCACAATGGCATTTTTTACGCCTTTTAATGCTTCAAATGTTTTGCGGATGATGTGCTCTCTCGCCTGAGTCAGCACCTGTACCGTCACGTCATCCGGAATCAGATTCTGCTCAATCAAAGCTCTTAAAAACTCATACTCTGTCTCAGATGCTGCCGGGAATCCAACCTCGATCTCTTTAAATCCAATCTTTACCAGCATCTGGAAAAAATCCAGTTTCTGCTGTAATGTCATAGGTACTACCAGTGCCTGGTTACCGTCACGCAGGTCAACGCTGCACCATACCGGAGCATGATCCACATATTCTTTGTCTGCCCAATCCATGCATCTTTCAGGTGGCATAAAATACTGTCTGGTATACTTCTTGTAATTCATCATTTTTCTCTCTCCTTAATTCTACATTCTTTCACATTTTTCTTCTGTGAAACAAAGCAAACGCCAAAGGAGCCTGGAACCGTTCATTCTTATAAAACAAAAAATCCTCCGTCTCCGGCCTTTACAGACCAAGAGACGAAGGACTAAACTGTTCTACGCGGTACCACTCTCATTTTGCGAAATGATTCGCACACTTACCGGATACGGAAATTACTTTCTTATATCCTTCCCTTCGTAACGGCAGGGATTCCGTCTGTGTCTACTTTCTTCTTATTATATAGAAGATTTTGGACAGCCGCTCCGAGGCGAGTTCCAAACATTCTCTCTGCTGTCTCACACCAGCCGACAGCTCTCTGAAATCAAGTCTGAATGTACTATTCCTCATCAACGCATTTACTTATTTCACTGAAATTTATGATAGCAAACTCTGTCGAAAATGTCAAGTTCTACTTTTCTTCTTTAATTGCATCCAGCGCCGCGGAAATGTCTGCAATCAGGTCTTCTTTATCTTCGAGTCCAAGACTGATGCGGATCAGTTCTGCCGGCACACCTGCTTCTTTTAGCTGTTCATCATTCATCTGTCTGTGAGTGGAAGTTGCCGGATTCAGGCAGCAGGTTCTGGCATCTGCCACATGAGTTTCAATCGCGCCCAATTTCAGGTTCTTCATAAAGGTGGAAGCTGCCTCACGGCCACCTTTCAGTCCAAAGGAAACGACACCACATCCTCCATTGGGAAGATATTTCTGTGCTCTCTCATAATATTTATTGGACGGAAGTCCGGAATAATTCACATAAGCAACCTTGGGATGACTTTCCAGGAATTCTGCCACAGCCTGACCATTTTCCACATGTTTCGGCATACGTACATGCAGAGATTCCAGGCCGAGATTCAGAATAAAAGCATTCTGCGGAGACTGCACACAGCCAAAGTCACGCATAAGCTGCGCCGTACATTTAGTAATGAACGCACCCTCTTTTCCAAACTTTTCTGCATAAGTAATTCCATGATAACTCTCATCCGGTGTGCAGAGTCCCGGATATTTATCAGCATGAGCCATCCAGTCAAAATTTCCACTGTCCACGATGGCTCCACCAAGAGCCGCTCCGTGTCCATCCATATATTTTGTAGTAGAGTGGGTAACAATGTCCGCACCCCACTCGATCGGTCTGCAGTTCACCGGTGTCGGGAACGTATTATCTACCATCAGCGGAACTCCATGAGCATGAGCCACTTTTGCAAACAGTTCAATATCCAGAACGGTCAGCGCCGGATTGGCAATGGTCTCTCCAAACATCAGTTTTGTATTCGGTTTGAATGCCGCATTCAACTCCTCTTCCGTTGCATCCGGTGATACAAAAGTTGCGGTAACCCCCATCTTCGCCATGGTAACGGCAATCAGATTAAAGGTTCCGCCATAGATCGAAGATGAGGCAACGATATGGTCTCCACACTCACAGATATTGAACATTGCCATGAAATTTGCAGCCTGTCCGCTGGATGTGAGCATAGCTGCAGTTCCGCCTTCCATCTCTGCAATTTTGGCTGCCACATGATCATTGGTCGGATTCTGCAGACGACTGTAAAAATATCCTTCCGCTTCCAGATCAAACAGTTTTCCCATATCCTCGCTGGTATTATATTTAAATGTAGTGGACTGGATAATCGGCACCTGTCTCGGTTCTCCGTTTCCCGGCGTGTAGCCTCCCTGTACACATTTCGTTCCTATTCTATATTCGCTCATTTTTGTCCTCCTGATTTGTATCATTTTCAAATAACATGAAGTTTATTTTTTCACATAGTTTCTGTTCTTTTCTGTAACATCCCGTCTTCCCGTAACAGGTCCCAACTGCCTTAAAAAGCCTCTGACGCAGCAGTTCCACACAGGTACACACGATATAGACAATCACTGCTGCCACTACCGCATAGATCACTGCCCAGTGGGTTCTCGCTACTTTGCTGGCGCGAAAAGTATCCCACACCAGATAACGGATCAGATAATTGTCATGGATCAGATAGACTCCGAACGCTGCGCCGGAAACCTTCAGAATCAGGCCATCCAGCCTGCTCTCTTTCCATGGCATATTCCTGACTGCCACAAAAATAGAAAATGTTGCCAGTAATGCCAGCGGTGAATTGTAATTCAGGAAATACCCGGTATCTTCAAGTCCCATCTTCACCGACAGATATACACTTGCCAGTACTGACAGGGAACAGATCACATACCCCGCAAGTCCCTTTCTCACATATTTTCTGTCTTCTCTCATATGGAGCTTTATATATCCCGCCAATAATGCCAGAAAGATAAATCCGGGAAGATCACGGCCATTGAAAGTTCCATAGGTATCCGTCCGAAAAATCATATGATTGACACTCAAAAATAATGCCAGCAGCAAAAGCAGGTACTGATACTGTTTTCTGGTAATCCGCACTGCCACCATGCCAAGAAATGGCATCAGGAGCAGCAGTCCCATATAGACAGATGCAAACCAGTATGTCTTTGACGAGATCGGAAGCACTGCCTTCACCACATCCACCGGTGCAATACTTCCAAATATCGCACACAGCAAAAAAATACCAACAGAATAAAATGCCACCTGTTTCCAGAGCTTCACTGCCCGTTCTGCTTTAAAAGCTCTGTCTATGGCAAAATATCCGCCGATCATGACAAAACAGTTCACATGTACTACAGAAAATGACTGTATCAGATAGGACAGAAAATAATTCACCGTACCATATCCCAGTTTTGCCGTTACACGGCCATGAAACAGGCAGTGCCCGATGACAATCATATACATGCAGAGAATTCTGAGAAGTTCGAAATTTACCTGACGTTTTTTTCGTATTTCCTGTTCCATCACGGTGCCTCCGTATCATAAAGATGATTTTCTGTCTGAATTCTTACCGCTTTATCTCTGTCACGGATAACAATATTCACCTCATAACGGTCATCCAGAGGATAATCCATCTTCGGTATTGTAAACCGGAACTGGCTGGTATCAGAAAGAGAAGTATCATAGAGCATGGAGTACAGCCCATCTTCGTCCTGTTGCTGCCAGGTTCCCTGGAACATCCTGCGTTTTCCACTTTCCACACTCTCCATCCAGAGAAATACGCTTTTCCCTTCCAACTCTTCCGGCGTCATGTCGACCGTTCCCTCGATCACATCATATCGATCTGCCTCCGCTGTATAAGTGCGATCCAGTGTTCCGCTGTATTTATCTGTCTGTTTCAGGCCGGACATCTTGTAGTTCAGCGCATACAGATTAAAATTGCCAATCTGATTGACCTTGGAGTACGTAATAAAAATACCATCATATATATCCTGCAGATGCAGCATAATGTGTTCCAGCATGGTGTCCGATATGAGCACTGCCTGATCACTGGTATAGAGCCCTGTCAGAAGACTTCTGCAGTCATATTTTTCAAGATTATCCACAATCTGCGGAGATTCCGTTTCCCAGCCTCCCAGCGTAAATATATTTGTCAGATAATCATCCGGAAGTTTCTCAAAAATAGAATATCCAAGTTCCACACCGGTATTGCTGACAGGATCAAATGCATAAAAAACATTTTTGTTTTTGGTAATCGTGTCGTACAGATTCCGAAATGCCACGCTTTCTTCCGATTGTTGCAAAGAAGGCTGTCCAAGCGGACGAATCAGCATATTGACGCCCAGTCCGGCAGTCAGGATCACACCTGCCATACCGGCTGCTGCAAACCGTTTTCCCTCCAGCTGATCTTCCCACTGTTCAAAAATTCTTTCCTGCACTGCAGACCAGATGAAAATAACAAACATCAGCAGGCAGGCAGTCACCACGATAGGCAATACCCGGTAAATCTTAATAAAATAAAGATATACTCCCAGTAACGCAATCCCCGGCCAGAATACCACTACATATTCTGGCAGATCCTTCTTTTTCCTGAAGGATACTGCAAACCAGAGCAGCCATCCAAATGCTCCCAGAAGGAACAATGGCTTCATTATCAAAATTCGCAGATAATCCAGCAGGTATTCCCACTGGAATGGCCGGTCTTGCCGAAATGCAACAATCGCATTAAACGTATCTGCCGTGTAACGGTCATAATCCGCAATCAGCCATTTTTCCAGATTGATGACATCCGTTCTTGTAAGGCCAAGTGCCTCATATTCCGCCTGATAATCATCCCATTCCGGAACACCGTAATCCAGGAGACGCTGTCTTGCCTTATCATATTCCCGATAATGCTCTTCCTGGCTTCCAGGTGTATAGACCAGAACATTTTCTGCGGCAATACTTCCGAACACACAGGAAAAAGCAATGATACACGGCAGGCAGTCGCATACCAGAAACTGCTTCCATTCTCTTGTTTTCAGTACCCCCACTGCCCGTGCAAGCCAGAATCCAAATGCAAGAATGCTGACCATGCCAAAGGACTGGAAACGAATCCAGCTTCCCAGCAGAAGCAACAGAATTCCCAGGGCCTGCACAAATGCTTTTTTCCATTTTTCTGCTTTCTGTCCGCCAATAAACAGCAGAACATATCCAGCTGCTGTCACAACAGCCGCTGTTTTTGTATACTGTAATTCCACATAGAGAGGTGACAGTCCTGCCAAAACCAGCATAACCGCCATTACAGTGCCAATTTTTTTCCACCTGGTAATCCAGGTACAACCAATGGCTGACAATGACAGAAAAATCAGCCCGTACATCACCATCGTATAACAGTTCACAGACGGGAACAGCATATAGAAACATTTCAATATCCATCCAAATGCACTGTGCAGATAGATAAAATACTGCGTATAACTCCCGTATGCCCCAGAGGCAATCGCCGCCAATGTAAATTCATCATTGGAACCATAATATGGATGCAGGAATGTGACTGCATATCCCACAGCCGCTATATGAAGCAGTAAAAACAGGCAAATCAAGTGCCCTGTCGATAATCCGTGCTTTTTCAAAGTCATACCTCACAAAAAAACCGCCGCGGCGGAGTACCCGCAGGTGCCCCGTACCGTGGCGGTTTCTACCTATTCCTAGTTGTCGAGAAGTTTTCCTTCACCGTTCCAGCTGTACAGCTTACGGATCTCTTTACCAACCTGCTCTGACGGATGCTCTGCAGCAAGTTTTCTCATTGCCTTGAAGTGAGCCTGTCCACCTGCCGGAGACATATCCAGAAGGAAATCTTTTGCAAAAGTACCATCCTGAATGTCTCTCAGGATCTGTTTCATTGCTTTCTTGGTATCCTCGGTAATGATCTTCGGTCCGGTAATGTAATCACCATACTCTGCAGTATTGGAGATGGAATATCTCATTCCTTCGAATCCTGACTGATAGATCAGATCAACGATCAGTTTCATCTCATGGATACACTCAAAGTATGCATTTCTCGGATCATATCCAGCCTCAACAAGAGTCTCAAATCCAGCCTGCATCAGTGCACATACACCACCGCAGAGAACTGCCTGCTCACCGAACAGGTCGGTCTCGGTCTCAGTACGGAAGGTAGTCTCCAGAATACCTGCTCTTGCTCCACCGATTGCCAGACCATATGCCAGAGCTTTCTCCAGAGCTTTACCGGATGCATCCTGATGAACAGCTACCAGACACGGAGTTCCTTTTCCTGCCTGATACTCACTTCTTACAGTATGTCCCGGTGCCTTCGGCGCGATCATGGTAACGTCTACATTCTTCGGCGGTACGATCTGATTGAAATGAATGTTGAAACCATGAGAGAACATCAGCATGTTACCCTCTTCCAGGTTCGGTTCGATATCTTTTTTGTACATAGCTGCCTGAAGCTCATCATTGATCAGGATCATGATGATGTCTGCTTTCTTAGCTGCCTCTGCTGCGGTATATACTTCAAATCCCTGCTCTTCAGCTCTTTTCCAGGATTTGCTTCCCTCATAAAGTCCGATAATCACATGGCATCCGGACTCCTTTGCATTTAATGCCTGTGCGTGACCCTGGCTGCCGTAACCGATAACTGCGATTGTCTGGCCTTCCAGAGCTGCAAGATTACAATCTTCCTGATAGTAAATCTTTGCCATTTTCTTTTCCTCCATCCTTTTGTGTGTTTGCTTTAGTCTTGCATAAAATCATAGTCTACCAGTTCACCGTTCTCGTCATAGATCTTAACGTCGAAGGTTCCTCTGGACAGTCCGGTAAGACCGGTACGTGCAAGTTCAAGAATCTCAACATCCTTGAGCATACGCAGGAAAGCGCTCAGTTTTGACTGGCTTCCTACCAGCTCGATTACAAGTGACTGTATAGAAACATCTACGATTTTAGCCCTGAAAATATCGGCAATGGAAATAATGTTCTGGCGGTTCTTCTCATCACAGAGAACCTTTACCAGAAGGAGCTCACGGCACACGGAATTATCCGGATCAAGTCTCTTAATATCCACCACATCTTCCAGCTTGTTCAGCTGTTTTTCGATCTGGTCAAGGATCTGCTGATCCCCTTTTGTCACAACCGTTGCCCTCGAATATCTGGGGTCCGCGGTAACGCCTACAGTCAGACTGTCAATGTTGTAGCCGCGGCGGCTGAACAATCCGGCAATTCTGCTCAATACACCGGAAGTATTATCCACCAGTATCGAAAATACTACTTTTTGCATGTATACCCCTGCTTTCTGTTGTTAATACCAAATATTTTAGCAATGATGATCATCTTTGTCAATTATTGTTCTGCTAAATCTGCCAAATATTTATCCAGCCAGGAAAATCTGGCATCAATATAGGACTCGATTTCTTTCGTGCTGTTCACATTCTCACTGTCCGGCCATTTCTCTGTATCCCTTGCAAATGCCCCGGAATCCGTAATATATGCCATCTGCTCCCGTGCATATGCTTTCCACCGTTCTTCTGTCAGAAAACTTTCACGCCATCTTTTCCATGTACGGAGCATATCTGTCGGAAGTGTGTCATCCAGCGCCTGCATATTGCGGAATACGTCTTCATTCAGCCATTTCGTTTTCAGTTCCGGATTAAATCGAATATTTTTAATGTCTTTATCTTCTCCCTGTTCGAAGTCATCTCCCCAGGAATAATTCTGATCCCACGGAATCCGCCGGATAACATATGTGCCGTCTTTATTCATGACCGTGCTGTAAATAATATTTTTGAACCGGTTATCCATACCTGCAATTACATTGTAATACAGATCAAAATCGATAAAATTCTGTCGGTCAATACAGCTATACAGCGTCTCCAGACTTCCTGTGGTGTCCAGTTCATAGGCATTATCCCAGAATGTCTGAAACGGAGTCCAGAGTCCGGACTCCCATGTTTTAGAAGCCTGACGGATATGAACTCCTCCGCACTCAAAGGACTGAGACGCTTCACTTTCCGCAAAAAGATCATCATTGGGACGTTCGTCAGAACCCACCTTGTAGATGATGTCCTTTGTTTTATCCAGGCCAAGAGACTTGTAATCCGTCGGTTCAACCAGCGTATAGAGTCCTCTGTACTCTCCGTTTACGATGAGTTCCAGATATTCCATCCGGCATCCGGTATCTGCTTTCGTCTGCGTCAGGTCCGCAATATTGTTCCAGAGTTCCGTTGAAAGCTTATCTCTCAGCTTGCTTCTGTCCGAATACAGCGCTTTCAGCTGCCAGCTGTCATCCTTTCTCATACCGAGAAGTGTTTCTTTTCTTTTTGTCGTTCCATCATTTTCCAGCAGTTCCAGCTTGTAACCGATCTTTTCAAACCGTTTGCTGGCATTTCCACGGATATTATAGTAAGCGCTGCTCTGCAGCGACCGATATTCCCCATCAGCTCCAAAAATCGGATCAAAAAGTGATATCTGTGTGCCTTCCGCTCCCATATCCCCATCTATTTTCATAACCGGCATACCGGTAAACAGTACCGTAAGTTCCGCATATTCCGTGTCAGAATACACCATACAGGAAAACAGATGCCTATCTTTCACTGCATCGTCAGTATTGTCAAATGCACTGTCCGGTTTCCACACGAGAGAGACTGGCTGTCCGTCAAGCAGCCCACCAAGCTCTCCACGAAAACCGCTCTCATCCATGTTTTTGGGAATATAGTATCTTTGCTCTGTCTCTTCCCAGGCTGCGGTTACAGCACCAATCTGGAGTTCCGCCCTGGTAAGATTCTGTACCGGCGTCCGGCTTTCCTTAATACTTTCATATACCTCTTCTTTTACCACCGGAACCGCCATTACAACATTCTTCTGTGCCTGCAGCTGGAATACAAGAAACAGAATAATTCCAACAACACTGAGTACCAGTGTAATTCCTTTTTTCATATTACAGACTCTTCTTTACATCTTCGATATATTCCGGAGTAGTACCACAGCATCCGCCAATAACAGAAGCGCCGCAGTCTCTCAGATGCAGCAGGTGTCTGGTAAACTCGTCTGAGCCCATACTGTACACTGCTTCACCCGTCTCCGTGATTGTGGGCATACCGGCATTGGGTTTTGCCACAATTGGAATGGATACTGTCTCATGAAGCTGACTGATGACTGCAGATAACTGATCCGGCCCAACCGAACAGTTGACGCCCACCGCAGCTGCCCCCATGGCTTCCATAGTCGCAGCTGCTTCAAATACGGTGCCGCCAAAATAAAGAGTGCCGTCTCCTTCACAGGTGAAGGAAATAATAAGTGGAAGATCACAAACCTCCCTTGCCGCATCACAGATCACAGTTGCTTCATCCTGGGACAACAGTGTCTCTGCCACCAGAAGATCAACTCCTGCTTCGACCAGCAGCGTAATCTGCTCCTTATAGATCTCCATCATACTGTCGTAAGTCATGGGTCCATAAGGCTCCAGTCCCTTTCCGGTCGTGGACATGTCACCGGCAATCAGTACCCGGTCTCCGACATTCTCTTTGGTCCGCTTTACCAGCTCCCGGTTCAGGATCTCCACATTTGCTTCCAGTCCCATACCTTTCAGAGTCTCTCTGTTCGCACCGAAGGTCGGAGCATAGATGACCATTGATCCGGCATCCGCATATTCTCTCTGCAGACGGGCAATCTCTTCCGGATGTTCATAGACCCACTGTTCTGTACTGACGCCTACCGGCATTCCCATCTTTCTCAAGCAGGAACCGGTTCCTCCATCCAGAATCACCGGTCCTTTCTCTTCTACTAATACACGAAATTCTTCTCTGGTCATTTTATTCTGCCTCAACTTTCCTTGTCTTTTTTCTTCTTTTTCTCCGGATCATGGCACAATACTTTCAAAATCAATGCTGCTCCTCCGAACATCAGCACCAGCATAATCAAATAATTATACAGACTGGTATAACGGAACACAAACTCTGTTCCCGCAATGACAGATGCCACAATCATCAAAAGTCCGGCTCCTGTCAGGAGTTTTGCGCCAAATGAATCGGTATTTACACAAATCCAGATTACGCCAACAATAAATGGCACTACCACTAAGCCACCGTTCAGCCGCATACCGCCAAGTCTTAGGCTATAAAATGCTGTATGTACCGCCACACTGGATAAGAACCAGTAACCACCAGATACTAACATTGCAAGTCCGATCAAAAACTGTGCCAAAGGATTTCCTTTCTGTTTCATATCATTCTCCTTCTTACATCAGTTTTTTTCCGCAGTTCGGACAGAATTTCATACCCTCTGTCTTTGTACCGCATTCCGGACAGAATTTGCATCCGCCTGCCGGGGCTGCCGTATTGCCGGAAGAAGCCGGGGCCGCCTGCTGCTGTGCCTGCTGACCTGCAAAATTCTGCTGCATCTGACCCGCCATCTGCTGGCCCATCATCATGCCCATGGCCATGCCTGCCATATCAGACGCCGTACGGCCGCCGCCATTTCCATTTGCCATGGCGTCCAGCATGGACATCTGCTGATAACGTCCCATGTCACCGACAACGCTCTGGGATGCGGTCTTGGTTACCATCTTCTGGATCTCTTCCGGATAGGTAAAGCTGGAAATATTAAAGACGGCAATGCTGATACCGATCCTCATCATCTCCATATCCAGATCTTCCTGAATTCCTTTTGCAATATCAAAAGAATTAGCCTGCAGGTTGAACATATCTTTGCCTTCCCGCACAATCCATTTCATCAGAAGCTGATCCAGCATGGAAGTAACACGCTCTTTCACATCATCGATAGTGAACTGCTGTTTCACACCTGCAATCTTCTCAATCAATGCCGCATGGTCGCTGATCTTGCAGCAGAAAGTTCCGAATGCACGAATGGGCATACCTGCAGGAAGTCCAGGTGCCGGAATGTTAATAGGATTCTTGGTACCCCATTTCACGGTCACTTCTTTGGTATTGATAAACAGCACTTCCGCGCGGATTCCGCTGTTAAAGCCAAATTTGAAGCCTTTTAAGGTAGACAGGAACGGGATAATCTCAGACTCGATGTCAAAGCTTCCCTCATCTGTAAAAATACCCTCTACTTTTCCGTTGTACAGGAAAATTGCATCCTGCCCCGGACGGATAATCAGGCGGCTGCCTTTTTTGATTTCCCGGTTGCTCCATTTCCAGAACAGCACATCATCTCTGTATTCTTCCCACTCTACCACATTGGCAAACTGATTTCCAAATAAACCCATATTCTATGATACCTCCTGTATCCATATGTATTCTGCAGGCGTCAATTCATCTGCCTCATATTCGCAGACCGTCTCAGTCTCATTCTTCTGCAGGCCATAATCTTCCTCGCCGCCAGATGTTGCCAGGAAGAACATACCAATAATTGCCAGTACCAGAAGGATTATCAATGTAATCTTCGCTACACTCTTCGGATACTCGCCCTTCACCCGCCCGGTCTGTCCATTAATCAGCACCGTATAGGTCTTGTTTTTATATCGATAAGCAGTGGAATAGACTGGAAGCAACACGTGCTTATAGGTTTCTGCATCATAATGCTCATCCATGCGAATACTTCGCACATGATCATAACGTCGCAACACATCCTGTTCAACCATACTGTAAAGGGCCGCACTCATTCTTGTTCTTGCCGCGAGGTGCGCATCCTTCAGATCCACTGTATAAATCTCCGAGCTGTATCCGGACAGATAATCCGGGGAATAAGCCGGAATATCCATGGTATTGAACGGCTCAATTCCCTCTATGAGACTTTCATCCAGATGATTGGATGCATGAATCAGCACATCATCAAAAAAATGATTGACATGGCCTGCTACCGGATACCAGTCTGTTACCACTTCCGTATAGGTCTTTCCGTCCTTGTCCTTTCGCGTTACCTGTCGGTCCCGTCCGCCTTCTGCGCGATAATTCACATCAGCGTCTGCATCAAATGTCCAGTAGGGAATATAGATGCCCTGCAGTTTATCCTGCTGATGCAGGTGCTTTAACTCTCCGGGAGCCAGCCATCTGCCTTTCATCCATTTGCGAAAACAGTCTCCCACTTTGTTTTTATCAATCTGGAAAGGGACAACACCATCCGGCCGGATAGCCGCAATCTGTTTATCTGCCAGTACAAAAGGTGTGCCGCAATACGGGCAGTCTTTTGCCGTGCTGGTTGCTTCCACTTCCACCATCGCTCCGCAGGATGGACACTGCATGGTGGATGATTTCTTTTCTCCTGCCTTCACCGTTCTTTTTGCATAATCTGTCAGCTTATGTTCCTTTACCGTCTGACGGTTTGCCTCAATTTTTTCTTCTGTCCCGCAGTTCGGACATTTCAAAGACTGAGTGGCCACATCAAATTCCATGACTCCACCACAGTTTTTACAATAGTAGATTTCTCCCACGGTTTTTCCTCTCGCGTTTTATTTCTGTACAGAAACTGCCGCAAAGACATTCTCTGCGGCAGTCTGATTCTTATAATCCCATTTTTGCTTTCAGTGCAGCCAGCTCATCATCCACTGCAGAGCCAGCTCCGTCATCATCATATTTTGCCGCAAGACTGTCAATGTCGTCTTCTTTTTCTGCATTCAGTTCAGCCATGGCATTGGCCTGATCCAGCATACGGTCTGCCTTTTCTTCCATCTTTGCAAATGCAGACATATTATTCTGTGCACCTGCTGCGGAGTTTCCAATCTTATTCAGTCTTTCCTGTGTCTTGGCAACTGCCATCTTCGCCTTGATCGCATCTTTTCTGGCATTCAAATCACTGATATCTTTTACCAGTTTATCATGCATCTCATGCATTTTCACAGCATTACTATGTGCAAGATCATAAGATTTCTGAAGTGCATCCTGTTTGGATGTGAGCTGCTGCTTTTTCTCCAGAAACTGGCGGGCGTCATTGTCATTTCCAGCCACAATGGCCTTTTCTGCGTAACGCTGCATCTTCGCAATCTCTTCATTACACTCATCCAGCTGGCGTTTGCATTTTGTCTCCTCTGCCATCACAGCTGCAGTTTCTGCTTTTACCTTTCCAAGATCACTTTCCAGATTACGCAGATACTGATCTACCATCTTCTCCGGATCCTCTGCCTTGTCCAGTAATGCATTCAAGTTCGCAGACATAATATCCCCAAATCTTTTCATAATTCCTGCCATTCCCTTGTCCTCCTTCATGTGAGTAAATTATTTATTTCCATGGCAGTTCCGGGTGCTCAATCTTCTTATCTCTGAGCATCAGGTCTGCCAGGGCTTCCCTTGCCGGTTTATCTTCAAACAGTACTTGATTGACTTCCTGTACAATCGGCATATCAATTCCATATTTTTCTGCCAGTGTCTTTGCTGCTTTTGCAGAATTGACACCTTCCACTACCATCTTCACTTCATCCATGGCTTCCTGCATCGTCTTCCCCTGACCGATGAGAATGCCTGCCCGCCGGTTCCGGCTGTGCATGGATGCACAGGTAACAATAAGATCACCGATTCCTGTCAGACCGTTAAAGGTCTCGATATGTCCACCCATGGCCACACCCAGACGGCTCATCTCCGCAATTCCTCTGGTGATCAGTGCTGCCTTGGTATTGTCCCCACAGCCAAGTCCATCTGCAGCTCCTGCCGCCAGCGCAATGACATTTTTCAATGCACCACCCAGTTCAATACCTAACATATCCGGACTGGTATAAACACGAAATACCTTATTCATAAAGAGATTCTGAATGTACTCCGCTGTCTCCCGGTCTTTTGCTCCTGCTACCACAGTGGTGGGAATGTCTCTTCCCACTTCTTCCGCATGGCTCGGTCCGGACAGGACTGCTGCCCGGCATTGTGGGATCTCCTGCGCAATCACATCTGTCAGGATCATCAGTGTACTTTCTTCAATTCCCTTGGACACATCCACAATAAGCTGTCCCGCTGCCACGTACGGCGCCATTTTTTTTGCCATGCTGCGGATGGACGGGGATGCCGTTGCCAGTACAAGAATATCTTTTCCCTCTACGGTCTGTTCCAGATCCGTAGTACATAGAATGTCATCCGGAAGTTTTACCCCCGGAAGCTTTGACTTGTTTTCCCGCTCTTCTCTGAGCATGCGGGATTCTTCTTCCCGTCTGGACCACAACGTCACTTCATGTCCGTTTTTGCTTAAGACTCTCGCCAGAGCTGTTCCCCAGCTTCCTGAGCCGATGACTCCTGCTTTTGCCATAGCTCAATCTCCTCTCCGCCAAAACCATTATTTTTTCTGAAAAATTTTATTTTCTGTTCCGCTTAACAGGCGTTTGATATTCGTTCTGTGACGATAAATGGCCATCAGGGAAAGTGCTGTACAGACCAGATAAAATTCCAGTAAATGTCCCTGACTCATTCCATAATACCCTCTCTGTCCAAGAACTGCAATATCAATGACCAGTTCAATGACTACCAAAATGGATCCCAGAGATACATATCTGGTCAGTCCTACTGTCAAAAGGAAGGTAACTGCCTCCAGAATCGTCACAATTGGTCCCAACGTCAGCACCAGTCCTGCTGTGCAGGCAATTCCTTTACCGCCGCGGAAACCAAGCTGTACCGGAAAATTATGTCCCAGAATAGCTCCGGCAGCAGCATACATACCAAGCAGCGGAAGCATATCACCATGTGTTCGTGCAAAAATAACTTTTACCAGAACAACAGCAAGCACTGTTTTTGCCACATCTCCCAGGAGTACGATCACTCCTGCTTTCTTTCCAAGGACACGAAGGGCATTGGTAGTTCCCGCATTACCACTTCCGTATTCCCGGATATCAATTCCGTTCATTTTTCCATAGATATACGCGGTCTGGAATATTCCGAACAGATATCCGATCGCCAGACATACGATGCGTTCCATATCAGTCTGATTCCTTTCTCTCACGTATAATGAATTTCAAAGAAGTGCCCTTAAATCCGAAGGACTCCCTGATCTTGTTCTCCAGATAACGAACGTAGGAGAAATGCATCAGCTCTTTATCATTGACAAAAATGACAAATGTAGGCGGTTTTACCGCTACCTGTGTCACATAGAAAATCTTCAGTCTCTTTCCTTTATCTGAAGGCGGCTGCTGCATGGCAACTGCTTCTGTCACGATCTCATTGAGCACACCGGTCTGTACTCGAAGCGTCTGATTTTCAATGACCATATCAATGGTCTCAAACAGTTTCGGGAGACGCTGTCCGCTGACTGCGGAGATAAATAAAATCTCTGCATATGGCATAAAAGAAAGGGTCTCTCTTACTTTTCTCGTAAATTCATAGATAGTCTTATCATTTTTCTCAATGGCATCCCATTTATTGACTGCAATAATGATACCCTTGCCTCTCTCGTGAGCAATTCCTGCAATTTTGGCATCCTGCTCAGTAACGCCTTCCTTCGCATCAATAACTACGACTACCACATCTGCACGCTCAACAGCAGTTACTGTACGGATAATGCTGTAGCGCTCCAGTTCTTCTTTAATCTTGTTCTTTCTTCTTAAACCTGCGGTGTCAATAAAAATATACTCTTTTCCATTCCAGCGGATATCCGTATCAATAGCATCACGGGTGGTGCCCGCGATATCAGAAACAATCACCCGATTATTTCCGGAAAGCTTATTGACGATAGAAGATTTTCCTACGTTCGGTTTTCCGACTATAGCAACCTTCGGTCTGTCATCCTCATCCTGTGCTTCTGCCTTCTCCGGGAAATGTTTGACTACTTCATCAAGCATGTCACCGATTCCCAGGCGGGAAGATGCGGATACTGGTACTGGATCACCGATTCCCAGATTATAAAACTCATAGACATCTGCCATGAATTTCTGGAAACTGTCTACTTTGTTCACAACCAGAATGACCGGTTTATGGGAACGGCGCAGCATATCTGCCACCTTGGAATCTGCATCCTGAAGTCCCTGGCGCACATCCACCAGAAAAATAATCACATCTGCCGTATCAATGGCAATCTGCGCCTGCTCTCTCATCTGAGACAGGATAATATCACTGCTGTCCGGCTCAATACCACCGGTATCAATCAGAGTAAACGCATGGTCAAGCCATGTAACGTCTGCATAAATACGGTCTCTGGTAACACCCGGCGTATCTTTGATAATGGAGATATTCTCTCCCGCCAGTGCATTAAAAAGGGTGGATTTTCCCACATTGGGACGCCCCACAATTGCTACTACTGGTTTACTCATTTCGTACCTCTTCTCTCTATTCGTTTAAAATACAATTTACAAAATCATTTCCGCTTGATTCTACTATGGATACTTTGATTTGTAAAGCAGTTTGTAACTGCTCAACAGTCATATCATCCAGGAATATCGGTTCATCGCTTTTGAGCATATTTATGGAAAGCAGCAGTTCTTCTCCCAGGTCTTTTCCCTTCAGCTGTTTCACCAGATCCTGCCCGGTCAGAAGCCCGGCAACCGTAATCTTCCCGCCAAAAAACTCATTTTTCACTGTAATGACCTGTACTTCCACACCTGGATATTTCTTCTGGATAGATGCCGCATGCTCCCGCAAGTACGGAGCTGCCAGTTCTCCTGTGGCAATGGTCACTCTCCTTTTACGGTCGTCTCCCGGAAGTTTCTTAAGATACGCATCCACTTCTTCTTTCAGAAGCCGTACCATACCGACACCATTTTCCAGCTGAAGATAGCCATCATACGTCGTTTCCTCCGGCATGGGCCGTTCTGCAAGAATATACCATTCATCTCCCGCATGAATAAAATGTGTTCCATATTCCTTTAGCAGTTTTTCCTGCCAGCTGTGGATCAGATCCAACACCTTGCAGGCATCCTCTTTGGTAAACGGTTCCAGCGGATACAGTCCATCACGATAACGGGTAAGCCCCACCGGTACTACCGATACACTCTGAAGCTCCGGCATCAGCGTTACCAGATCCCGGATCGAACGATCCAATTCCTCTCCATCGTTCACCCCACGACAAAGAACAATCTGGCCGTTCATCATAATGCCCGCTTCTTTGAGCCTTCGGACCTTGTCCATCACATCACCTGCAAACCGGTTGTGAAGCATTTTGCAGCGAAGTTCTGGATTGGTCGCCTGAAAGGAAATATTAATAGGGGAAAGTTTGTAATAGATAATTTTCTCCAGATCATGTTCGCTCATATTGGTGAGTGTCAGATAATTTCCCTGAAGGAAAGAAAGACGGGAATCATCATCCTTAAAGTAAAGAGTATCCCGCATGCCTTTGGGCAGCTGGTCGATAAAGCAGAACATGCACTTATTTCTGCAGGAACGGTAATCATCCATCAGACCGTTTTCAAATTCCATTCCCAGATCGTCTTCATATTCTTTTTCAATCTCCAGTTCCCACTCTTCGCCATCCGGCTTGCGGATCACAACGAGCACTTCTTCTTCATTCATCAGGTACCGATAGTCAAAGACATCTTCCGGTTCCTGTCCGTTGACCGATACCAGCACATCACCCGGTTCGATCTCCATTTCCTCGGCAATGCTGCCCGGAGTCACTGCACTAACAATATGTTCCATCTATAAATTCACCTTATCATAATATCTTTTTTCCTTTACTATACAGGATTTGCCTGCAAATTGCAACTGTATGGCTTGACGGTCTCTACAGAAAGATGATATAAATATAAGTAGTTATGCATATTTAAGACTGGAGGAACGTCATGTCCGAAAATTACTCATATGAAAAAATCCTTCCCATAGCACCATTAAAAATTGTGGCACTGGAGGGATGCCGTGATCTTGCAAAAGAGGTTGATAAATTTCTGGTAGATTTTCGCGAAAAAGGAAATCAGGAATTCCAGGATACACCAAACTTTCATGGTTATCACGAAGAAACTTATCTGTTAAAAAGCTCCTGCCCGCGTTTTGGAAGCGGTGAGGCAAAAGGTATCCTTTATGAATCCGTCCGCGGTGATGATCTTTTCATTCTCGCAGACGTTATGAACTACAGCCTGACCTACAAAGTGTGCGGACATGAAAATCATATGTCTCCGGATGACCATTATCAGGATATCAAACGAATCATCTCTGCGGCAAACGGAAAAGCAAGAAGAATCAACGTTGTCATGCCGTTCCTGTATGAAAGCAGACAGCACAAAAGAAGCCAGAGAGAATCCCTGGACTGTGCGTTTGCTCTTCAGGAGCTGATTGATATGGGTGTCTCCAACATCATCACATTCGATGCCCATGATCCCCGTGTCTGCAATGCGATTCCACTGTATGGTTTTGACAGTTTCAATCCTCCATATCAGTATATCAAAGCTCTGTCCCGTGCCGTTCCGGATCTGCAGATCGACAAAGACCATCTGATGGTCATCAGCCCGGATGAAGGGGCTATGGGACGTGCTGTGTATTTCGCCGGTGTCCTGGGTGTGGACATGGGTATGTTCTATAAACGCCGTGACTATTCCACAATTGTCAACGGCAAAAACCCCATCGTTGCCCATGAATTCCTTGGCGACGATCTCCATGGCAAAGATGTCATCATTATTGACGATATTATTTCTTCCGGCGAGAGCATGCTGGATGTTGCCCATCAGATCAAGGACCGTGGTGCCAACAGAGTCTTCGTCTGCGCGGCATTTGGTCTTTTCACAGACGGACTGGAAAAATTCGATGAATATCATGAGAAAGGTTATATCAGCAAAGTCATCACCACGAATCTGGTCTACCAGTCACCAGAACTGCTCTCCCGCCCTTATTACACGGAAGCCAATATGACCAAGTTTCTTGCAGCAATCATCGACTGTATCAACCACGATGTATCTACCGAACATGTCAATGATCCGACGGAACGTATTCAGAGACTGTTGAAGCGCATGAAATAATAAAATAGGAAAAGGCAGAACACTTCAAATATAAAGTGTTCTGCCTCTTTTTTGTATACATTACAGTTTCTGCCCTCTCAGAATCACCTGTACTGTACTTAAATCCTCTTCTTTCAGAAGAACCAGGTTTGCTTTTTTGCCCGGTGTGATGCTTCCGTACTGATCATAGATACCGACAGATTTTGCAGAGTTCACAGCTGCACATTTTACAGCACTTTCCAATGGAATCCGCATCTTCTGTACAACTACCCGCACACAATCCATCAGGTTTGTCGCGGAACCTGCAATCGTACCATCTTCCAGTGCGGCCAGATTACCGGTCTTGATGACCTTCTGACCACCCAGTGCGTATTCGCCGTCCGGCATTCCCGTTGCTTCCATAGAATCACTGATTAGGATAATCCGGTCATCTCCAAACATCTTAAAAGTCTGTCTCACTGTTGCCGGATGGATATGAATGCCATCGCAGATCATCTCTGCTTCCACATTTTCATGATCCGCAGCCGCACCTACCACTCCCGGTGCGCGATGAGAAAGTCCTGACATGGCATTATAAAGATGAGTCACATGATGAACACCATGTTCAAATGCCTCAGATGCTTCCTCATAGTCTGCAGTCGTATGCGCAACAGAAAGAACCACTTCGTCTTTCAACGCTTCGATGCACTCTTTTGCTCCATCAACTTCCGGTGCGATAGCAAGAAGCTTCACCATGCCGCCGGATGCTTTATTAAGTCTTCGGAACATCTCTGCATCCGGTTTGTGTACGAAATCTCCATTCTGGGCACCTTTTTTTGCCATGGCAATGAATGGTCCCTCCATGTTGATACCGCAGAGAGTTGCACCTTTTTCGTTCCGGTAGGAAGCTGCTGCTTCACAAATCTTCTGAAGGGTATCTTCTCCCAGTGTCATGGTTGCCGGAACAATGGTGGTAATTCCCTGAGATGCCTCATACATTGCCATTGCCTCAATGGACTCATGCGTACCATCACAAAAATCATGTCCCACGCATCCATGGAAATGAATATCAGTAAGTCCGGGAATCAGATAACAGCCTTCTGCATCCAGTACTTCGTCATCGCCGCTTTTCCCGGAAATCAATTCTCCGTCCGTATATACGTCTTTCTTTTCAAAAATACCTTCTTCTGTATATACCTTTGCGTTGATAATTTTCATCTTACCGCCTCCTGCTTACAGATCGCATTTGGACAGCGCTGCTTCATCAGCAACAATCGTTACATCCGGATGCATCTGAAGGATAGATGCCGGAACCTGCGGAGTAACCGGTCCAAAGAATGCGTTCTTTACAGTCTCTGCCTTGTCCTCACCGCTGACTACAACCAGAATCTTCTTTGCCATCATAATGGTCTTGATACCCATGGTATATGCCTGCTTCGGAACCTCGTCGATGGATGCAAAAAATCTCTTATTTGCCTCAATGGTCCTCTCCTGCAGATCGACACAATGGGTCTCCGTCTCAAATGCTTCTCCCGGCTCGTTGAATCCGATATGTCCGTTGTGTCCCAGACCAAGAAGCTGCAGATCGACACCGCCTGTAGAACGGATCACTTCCTCATATCTTGCACACTCTTCCTCCGCATTCAGGTTCATACCGTTCGGAAGATGCGTTCTCTCCGGATTAATATTCACATAGTCAA
This sequence comes from Hominiventricola filiformis, assembly GCF_020686965.1. Classification (NCBI taxonomy): domain Bacteria; kingdom Bacillati; phylum Bacillota; class Clostridia; order Lachnospirales; family Lachnospiraceae; genus Hominiventricola; species Hominiventricola filiformis. The sequence continues at coordinate 66,410 of NZ_JAJEPS010000015.1, forward strand.
ACAGATTATGATTCATGAAATAGAAATAGCTCTGATCATTTTCTCTCGGCAGTCCCTTATACTCGTCAAGATTGACAGTCGTTACATCACCGAAATCGAGATCTCCTTTCTCATACCATTCAATAAGCTGTTTGTAGGTTCCGACCGGTGTGGAACCGGTAGCCAGGCCCAGCACACAGTCCGGTTTCATAATTACCTGTGCGGAAATAATGTTTGCTGCCTTACGGCTCATGTCGTTGTAATCTTTTGCTTTAATAATTTTCATCATTCTTCACCCTCTTGTAGTTATTTCCTTGTACTGCCTTTATTCTAGGTGCTGGCTGTCTTTTTGTATAGACACTATCTTGTCACGACTATGGAAGATTTTCACTTTGCAGAATTTCCTTATTTCAATCCAAGAAATGCACCGAGATTACCCCTCTGTCCATGACTGGCTCTGTGGGAAAACAAAAGCTCGTGATTACAGCAGGTACAGACATTGGTGATTGTCAGATACTCTGGACGGATACCTGCCTCCAGGAGCACAAGCTCGTTGGCACGCCACAGATTCAGCTGATATTTTCCATTATCCTTACGATATACAAGCTGATCATCCTGATGATCGGCAAATTCATTCATAAATGCTTCTGCCACATCTTCACTTACTTCATAGCAGTCCTGACAGATGGACGGACCAATAGCAGCCTGTACATCCTCAGGACGGGTACCAAATTCCTCTGCCATCCGTTCCAGTGTCACTTTTCCCATTCGATGAACTGTTCCCTTCCAGCCGGAATGAGAAAGTCCGATAGCTTTATGAACCGGATCCACAAAATACAGAGGGACACAGTCTGCATAAATGGTGACAAGCATCAGTCCCGGCACATTGGTAATAAGGCCGTCCGTATCCGTATAATCCTTTTCCTTGTCAAAACCTTTTCCGCGGTCTGCTTCCGTCACCCGCCGGACATTGGCCGTATGAGTCTGATCAGATAGTACCAGATCTTTCGTCTCAAAACCAATCGCTGTTCCCATTCTCCGGAAATTTTCCCGTACTTTTTCCGGATCATCACCCCGGGTAAAGCTTAAATTCATAGAACTTAAAAAGCCTTCACTGACTCCACCCAGTCTCGTGGAAAAACCATGGCGCACCAATCCCGTGTTCTCCAGATTTTTAAACACGAAATATGGTACGCCATTTTTCTCCACAAGCCGCATGTCTTCTGCTTCTGTTTTTTTCTTCCACATCACTTGCGTCTCCTGTCTTCTATATGCAACATTCAAATGCATGTTCAATATGCCGGATCTCCTGCCCCAGCACACAGATCACATCAAAGCGGCATGGCTGATTCAGCTTCCTTTTTTTCCAGCAATAATACTCTGCCACTTTTGAAATTTTTTTTTGTTTTCGATAATCCACCGCCTCAGCCGGATCACCTTTCTGACCAGTCCTCCGGTATTTTACTTCCACAAAAACCAGATACCCGTCTTTCTCTGCGATCAGATCAATCTCTCCCTGACCGCAGCGATAATTTTTCTCTGTAATCTGGTAACCGTGCTGTTTCAGCCAGTCTGCGGCAAGCGTTTCATACGCACTGCCTGTCTGCCGTTTATTCATCAGCTGCTTTGTTCTCCACATATGTTCCGTATAAAGGTTCTCCGATGAAGCGGACATGGTCCATATTCACGGAGAGCCGCCATATGAGCAGCAGAACCATATCCTTTGTTAGATGCAAAATGGTATGCCGGATATTTCTCATCCAACGCTTCCATCATCCGGTCTCTGGTTACTTTGGCCACCACACTGGCTGCCGCAATGGACAGACTTTTGGCATCTCCCTTGATAATCGGAATCTGTTCCTGTAAAAGTCCCGGTATCGTCACTGCATCGTTCAGCAGGACATCTGGACGGACACTCAATTTTCCGACTGCCTGGCGCATAGCTTCATACGTTGCCTGAAGGATATTGATCTCATCAATCATTTCCTGGCTAACGACTCCGATACCTACTGCCACCGCTTTCTCCATAATCTCATCATAGAGAAGCTCCCTGCGGCGCTCTGTCAGTTTTTTAGAGTCATTCAGATAGAGGATCCGACAGTCCGGCGGCAGAATGACCGCACCTGCTACTACGGGGCCTGCCAGCGGACCTCTGCCCACTTCATCAATTCCGCAGATCAGACCATGAGCGGCATATTCTTTCTCATAGACCGTCATGCCTTCCAGCCGGAGCAGTTCCGCTTCCAGCTTCTGCTGTTTTTTTAATTCCCGTTCTTCTTTTTTCGTCATTACTGATGCCTCAATATTCCGATTTTGGAAAGGGGCCAGATCCTCACCCATGCTCTTCCAATGATCCGATCACGTGGAATCTTTCCGACGCTTGGATCGCGGCTGTCCGTACTGTCATTTCGATTATCTCCAAGGACAAAGTATTCATCTTCTCCCAGAGTAACCGGATCTGCTGCCAGACCGGAATTTTTCATCACTTCACGACCATAGGATTCCTGCAATGCTTCCCCATCAATATAGATTATTCCGTCAACAATCTGCACGGTCTCACCGGGAAGTCCGATAATTCGTTTGATAAAATACGTATTTTCTTCATACTGATACGGAAATACGATAATATCATATCTCTTTGGATCAGAAAAACGGTATGTAATCTTGTCTACAATCAGATTATCTCCGTCGCTTAACGTATTTTCCATGGAACTTCCACTCACGTAAGTTCTCTGCCCCACATAATGAATAATCAGGAACGTAATCCCAACTACAACTACCACATATAACAGAAAACTCAGGATTTCTCCTGCAATGCCTCTGCTCTTCTCTTTTCCCATGAATGTCACTCTCCCTAGCTTTTTTCCGGGAATTCCAGTGTAATACGGCCAAGTCTTCCGCTTCTGAAATCATCCAGCAGGAAAGACGCCGCTTTCTTAAGATCCGGCTCTCCGCCCTTCATCAGGCATCCTCTGGCATCTGCAATTCCGCTTAATACAGCTTCTTTTCCGTCACTTTCGGAAATTGTCATTCCATATCTTGCCGTCAGTGTCTCCGGGAAACGTTCCAGCAGGAATGCTCCCAGCTCCGCTGCCAGTTCTTCCAGATTCAGTATCTCATCATTGACAGAACCCAGCATAGCCAGACGAAGCCCTACCTTCTGGTCATCAAATTTCGGCCATAAGATTCCTGGGGTATCCAGAAGTTCTACCTGCTTATTCAGACGGATCCACTGTGCGCCCTTGGTCACTCCTGGCTTATTACCGGTTTTTGCACAGGCACGTCCTGCAAAACTGTTAATAAACGTGGACTTTCCAACATTGGGAATTCCCACCACCATAGCACGTACCGGACGATTCAGAATTCCTCTCTTACGGTCTCTCTCCGTCTTTTCCTTACATGCATCCTGGATAACTGTCTGTACTTCCTTCATGCCATTCTTGCTTCTGGAATCCAGTTTCACTACGAAGCAGCCTTTCTCGCGAAAATATGCTGCCCATGCATCATTGGCGCGATCGCTGGCCAGATCTGCCTTATTTAGAAGGATCAGCCGTGCTTTTCCTTTTCCCAGCTCATCAATATCCGGATTTCTGCTGGACAGCGGTGCTCTCGCATCCACCAGCTCGATAATCAGGTCGATCAGCTTGATATTTTCCTGCATCATTCGCCGGGCCTTCGTCATATGTCCCGGGTACCACTGTATGTTCATCCGTTCTCTCCTTATGAATACCCTTTGGGAATTGGGCCAAAATTCTCCCATGGCAGGCATACGAACCATGCCTTTCCATAGATATCTTCTTTTTTTACATTTCCAATGTCCGCGTTACGGCTGTCTTCACTCTGATTCCGGTTATCACCCAGGACAAAGTATTCTCCGTCCCCTATGGTAATCTCTTCTTCCGCCACACCTGCATAATCCATCTGTTCGCTGCCAAGCCCGGTCTCGAAAAGTTCTCCGTTTACATAGACAAAACCATCTTTGATCTGCACTTTATCTCCGGGTTCTGCGATCACACGGCGCATATAATAATGCGATCTCTCATTTCCATTGGGTTTAAATACGACTACATCTCCCGGTTTCGGTGCTGACACCAGATACGTAAACCGATTGACCAGCACACTGTCACCACTGTTAATGGCCGGTTCCATTGCCTGTCCGACGCAGGTCAGCCTTGTCATAAAATAAAAAACAAGAATGCAGCCAATGGCAAATGCAAGAACACATTCTCCTGCCCAGAAAAAAATCTCCTGAATCGCAGATGCCTGAATTCTTTTTCTTCTTCTGTAAAAACTGAGCCCTTTTCTTCTCATGCATCTGTCTCCTTATGTGAAAAAAGGGACATAATACTCTCGTATATGTCCCTCACATTCACAGCTTATTCACCGCCGTAATTATTTTACAAGCTCTTTAACCTTTGCTGCTTTACCAACGCGGTCTCTTAAGTAGTTCAGTTTTGCACGTCTTACTTTACCATGACGAACAACTTCTACTTTCTCTACGTTCGGGGAATGCAGCGGCCAGGTCTTCTCTACGCCGATACCGTTGGAATTCTTTCTAACAGTGAAGGTTTCTCTGTTGCTTCCACCCTGTTTCTTCAGTACGGTTCCCTCGAATACCTGAATTCTCTCGCGGTTACCCTCTTTGATCTTTGCGTATACTTTTACAGTATCTCCTACGCTAAAGCTCGGTACTTCTGCTTTCAGCTGTGCAGCCTCAAGGCTCTTAATAATCTCGTTCATTGTGTTCCTCCTTATTCACTTCGATGTTCTTAATACCCTTCCGGTAACAGAGGACCATCTCCTTTTTCTCACAACGCATTTTATTCTATCATACTTCTTTTAACTTGGCAAGGAATTTTTTATCTTGTTTTGTAAGATTTGCGTTTTCCAGCAAATCCGGTCTTCGCTCCAAAGTACGGATCAGAGACTGCTCTCTTCTCCATTTTTCCACATTAGCATGATGGCCGGACATCAGGATGGGCGGCACTGCTTTGTCGCGCCACACTTCCGGCCGGCTGTACTGGGGATATTCCAGCAAATTATCATGAAACGAATCAAATTCCGCCGAATCTTCATTATGAAGCACGCCGCCCACCAGGCGGGAAACCGCATCCATAATCACCAGTGCCGGGAGTTCTCCTCCGGTCAGCACATAATCGCCGATGGATACTTCCTCATCCACGATTTCTTCCAGGACGCGCTCGTCAATGCCTTCATAATGGCCGCACAGAAAGACCAGTTCCTCCTCCTGCGCCAGTTCTTCCGCCATTCTCTGATTGAATACTTTTCCCTGGGGACTCATATACAGAACCTTCGGCTTCTTTGGAAGCTTTTCGGCAACAGACTGATAGGCCAGATAAACTGGTTCTGCCTGCATGACCATACCTGCACCGCCGCCATAGGGATAATCATCGACCCGGTTATGTTTATTAACGGAAAAATCACGGATATTGACGGTATCCAGACTCAACAGTCCTTTTTCTACCGCCCTTCCTGTAATACTTGTCTGAAATCCGTCTCGGATCATATCCGGAAACAGTGTTAAAACATGAAAAATCATTAGTCCAGCAATCCCTCCAGCACATGAACCGTCATGCGTTTTTCTTCTACATTCACATCCAGAATGCAGTCTCGGATGGCCGGAAGCAGGATCTCCTCACCATCAGAAGTCTCTACCACATAGACATCATTGGCTCCTGTCTCCATGACATCGATTAAGGTTCCCAGAGCCTTGCCTTCGTCCGTCACTACTTCCATGTCGATGAGATCCGCAATAAAATTTTCATTCTCTCCCAACGGCACAGCTTTCTCTCTCGGAATCAGCAGATCTTTGCCCTTGTAAGGCATGATTTCATCTATATTATTGAAGCCCTTAAACTTCAGAATGACCTGATTTTTGAAAAATTTTACCTGTTCAATTTCCAGCGTTTTTTTTTCTCTTCCGGTATCCAGAATCACTTCCTTTAACTTCTTGAATCTGGTCGGATCATCTGTCGTCGGAAATACTTTAACCTCTCCGCGCACACCATGCGTGGAAGAGATCACACCAACTCTTAAAAAATCTTCCATCAATACGTTCTCCATGATAATAATGAAAGGACGCCGGAGAACCGGGAACCCACAAGCCTATCGGCCCGGAGCTTCCGGTCACGGCGTCCTGTCCGCGACCGTTAATTACTGTACGATCTCTACTACTACTTTTTTATCGTCTTTGGAAGCTGCTGCCTTCACGACAGAACGGATGGCTTTTGCAATGCGGCCCTGTTTGCCGATCACCTTACCCATATCGTCTGCTGCTACGTGAAGTTCTACGATTGTAGCATTTTCCTTTTCCGTCTCGGTGACAACCACCTCATCCGGATGGTCAACCAGTGACTTTGCAATCACCTCTACCAGTTTTTTCATACTTCCACCTCCGTGGTGTCCTTAAGAAAAGAACTTATTTGGTGATTCCTGCCAGTTTAAACAGTTTTCCAACCATCTCGGTCGGCTGAGCGCCGTTTGCAAGCCATTTTTTAGCTGCCTCTTCGTTGATGTTGAAAGTGCTCGGATCGTTGTTCGGATCATAAGTTCCGATCTCCTCGATGAAACGTCCGTCACGCGGGGATCTGGAATCTGCTACGATTACTCTGTAAAACGGTGCCTTTTTCTGTCCCATTCTTCTTAATCTGATCTTTACTGCCATTGTTTCTTCCTCCATTAAATAAATGTATTGTAGTTTATATTCTATATTGTAAACGGAAAATCCGGATGCATCTGTTCCCTAGAAGGGTAATTTGCCGAACATTCCTTTTTTACCAAATTTACCTTTGCCGCCCATCAGTCCCGGCATCTGCTTCATCATCTTTCTGCTCTGCTCGAACTGTTTTACCAGACGGTTGACTTCACTGATATCCACACCTGCGCCGTTGGCAATTCTGCGCTTTCTGGATGGATTCAGAATCGACGGATTCTGACGTTCCTTGACGGTCATGGAAAGAATCATTGCCTCAATACGGGCCATCTTCTTCTCATCCACAGCATCTTCCAGCTGCTTCATCTGCGCGCCGCCCATCCCCGGCATCATACTTAAGAGAGCGCCGATACCGCCCATCTTCTTCATCTGCCGCATACTTTCCAGATAATCCTCGAAGTCGAACTGGTTCTTCTTCATCTTCTGAACCATCTTCTTGGACTGCTCTTCATCGATGGACTCCTGCGCCTTCTCAATCATGGTCAGGATATCACCCATGCCAAGAATTCGGGATGCCATACGATCCGGATAGAACTGTTCCAGATCGGAGAGTTTCTCACCCATGCCGACATAGAGGATCGGTTTTCCGGTCACTGCGCGGATGGAAAGTGCCGCACCACCACGGGTATCACCATCCAGCTTGGTAAGGATCACACCATCAATGCCTACCTTATCCACGAAAGTGGAAGCTACATTTACTGCATCCTGTCCAGTCATGGAATCCACAACCAGAATACTGTAATCGACATTGACATTTTCCTTGATCTCCACAAGCTCTTCCATCATGGATTCATCAATGTGAAGACGTCCTGCGGTATCCAGAATGACAACGCTCATGCCATGCTTTTTCGCATGTTCCACGGCAGCCTTTGCAATATCCACCGGCTTGTTCTGATCTCCCATGGAAAATACTTCCACGCCCTGCTTCTCACCATTGACCTGCAGCTGCTTAATAGCTGCGGGGCGGTACACATCACAGGCTGTCAGCAATACCTTGCGGCCTTTGATCTTGAACTTTCCGGCCAGCTTTGCTGCGGTAGTCGTCTTACCTGCTCCCTGAAGACCAGTCATCATAATAACCGTAATCTCGTTGGAAGGGCGAAGCTTAATCTCTGTCGTCTCGCTTCCCATCAGCTTGACCATCTCTTCATTTACAATCTTGATGACGGTCTGCCCCGGTGTCAGGCTTTCCAGCACATCCGTACCGACTGCCCTTTCCTCCACCGCTTTGATGAACTGCTTTACTACTTTGAAACTTACATCCGCTTCCAGAAGTGCAAGTTTGACTTCTTTCAGGCCTGCTTTTACATCGGCCTCGGTCAGTCTTCCTTTACCCCGAAGGTTCTTAAATACGTTCTGTAGTTTTTCTGATAAACTGTCAAATGCCATCTATAGCTCCTCCAGGATCTCGGCTGCGATCTGTCCGATCTTCTGCATGGACGGATCGTCTTTTTCATTTTCGGTAAGCTTATGTATCTCTCCCACTTTTCCGCGGAGATCCACAAAGCGTTCCACCAGATGAAGCTTCTCTTCATATTCATTCAGAAGCCGTGTACTGCGCTTGACCATATCATGCACGCCCTGTCGACTGATGCTTAAGGACTGGGCTAACTCGCTTAGGGAGTAGTCATTCAGTACCACATCTTCATATACCTGCTTCTGATGCTCTGTCAAAAGCTCACCATAAAAATCATATAAAAGCGTCTGTCTCAGAATCTCTTCCATCGTTGTCACCTTGTGTATCTTACACGATTCGGGTGGTGGTGTCAAGTGTTTTTTCTTGACAAGTTGATTTTTCTACGCACAGGCTTACAATTCACAGGTGGCAGACATCTAAACGGTCTAAAGTGACAGGTTGTGAGCGGAACCGCTCGCGCTAAGTCCTCGATCCAGCGGTACTAACATTCGAACATCGCCAAAAGCTTGTTCGAATGAAGTACCGGGACTGCGGACGTTCCTTTCACAACCTGTCACTTCTACCCGTCTGGGAAGGTTTTGCCTCACCTGTAAACTGTAATCATGCTTATATGCAATATCTTTCTATATCTCGGATTATGTATCTTTTTCGTATTTGATTTTCATTTCCGCAACCTTCTGCAGTTGCTCCTGATTCTCAAAATCATAAGCCATCACTTTAGATTCCTGCTCACTAAAACTGGAAGAACCACCAATACCAAAATATTTTTCAAAGAAAACTTTCAGTTTGTCAATTACTCCCTGTTTTTTCTTAGCTCTGCCGCCTCCTCCAAAACGTGAAATAGGCGGCATAAGTTTATCAATATCCGTTCCAGCCGTTTTGATTTCTCCATCCCTGAACGCATTTTCCATAAATTTTCGCGTATCTTCCGGCTTTAATTTTTCCTCTGCAATAATTTTGTTAAGATCATAATCCCGCTGTTCAACTACATAACTATGCCATTCATTCATGACATCATCCACGTCATTGATTCCTGATATAAAAGTTTCAATGAGTTGCTTCTTGCTGCGCAGCTCCGGACTGGCATCTATCGCTTTGTTAATTGTAATTAATACTTCTTTATCTTCGCAATGAGTATCGTGATACTTCTTTACAAGCATAAGAATATAATCAATATTAATTTCTATCTGTCGGATTAATTCGATTTCAAATACTACATCATCCGTAATATCTGCACTTTCCTGCCGTTTACGTTTCCATTCATCACGCAAGTCTTGATACCGCCCAAGATAATCCTGTAAATCACGTTCTGAAATAATCTCATTTCCCATAAATTCATCGAAGGACAATAACAGATTTCGCATACGAAGAATAGCACCAAACAAAGCAATAAATTCTTTCTGCTTTTCTTCTCCTACAATCTGTGGCTCAGATAAAGGAAATTTACGATCGAGTTCTTCCATCATATCCACATATCCGGGCATAGTCTTCCCATCCACAGACTCATAGCCATAATAATAATCCTTGAAGCTCTGTAACAGAACAATACCACCCGCATTCTTATCTCCAAATAAGGAAATAGCACTATCCACCCGTTTTTGTAGATTTCGAAAGCAAACAATATTTCCAAACGTCTTAATTGAATTAAGAATACGATTTGTTCTTGAAAATGCCTGTATCAGACCATGCATCTTCAAATTTTTATCGACCCATAACGTATTCATAGTTGTAGCATCGAAACCAGTAAGAAACATATTTACTACGATCAACATATCCAGTTCTTTATTCTTCATACGAAGAGACACATCTTTGTAATAATTCTGAAACTTATCACTGGAAGTATCATAGTTTGTATGAAACATTTTATTATAATCATCGATTGCAATTTCAAGAAATTCCCGAGACGGTTGATCCAACGCAGAAGTATCTTCTGAATTTTCCTCATCCAAAATTCCATCTGATTCTTCTTCATTTGCACCATAACTAAAAATAGTTGCGATACGCAGCTTTTTCGTTGGATCTTCTGCCATCTGTCTTTTAAATTCCTGATAGTATAATTTCGCCATTGGGACACTGGCTACCGCAAAAATGGAATTAAAACCACTAATCCGCTGCTTCTGCTTAATTTCTTCAACCTCATTACGTTTAGCCGAAGCCACTTCTGTAATATTCGTCAACGCATTATATATGTAGGTTTTGTCACCACGATATGTTTTCTGATCAAAATGTTCCAATATATACTGTGTCACAAGCCGTATACGTTCAGGTGCCATCATCACTTTCTCACGGTTGATATCCCATACCATTTCATCTGTGATTTCTTCATCAGCATCCATTGTTTTTATATAATCCACACGGAACGGAAGAACATTTTTATCATTAATTGCATCCACAATCGTATAACTGTGAAGTTGATCACCGAAAGTCTGGCCCGTTGTAAAAAATTCCGGATTTTTAGTCCTTCCAGAATTAACAGAGAAAATCGGTGTTCCAGTAAATCCAAACAAATGGTATTTCTTAAAATTCTTTACAATAGCCGTATGCATGTCCCCAAACTGGCTTCGGTGACACTCATCAAAAATAATGACAATGTGTTTACTATATACTTCATGTCCCGGATTCTTTTTTATAAAAGTAGCCAGTTTCTGAATCGTGGTTATAATAATATGTGCATCCGGATCTTCCAACTGTCGTTTTAATATAACAGTCGAGCTATTGCTGTTAGCCGCGCCCTTTTCAAAGCGATCATATTCCTTCATAGTCTGATAATCCAGATCTTTACGGTCAACCACAAACAGCACTTTATCAATATATGACAATTTCGACACCAGTCTTGCCGTCTTAAATGAAGTCAATGTCTTGCCGGAACCTGTGGTATGCCAGATGTAACCACCACCCTCGACACTGCCGTATTTCTTATAATTATTGGCAATTTCGATACGATTGAGAATTCGCTCCGTAGCCGTGATCTGGTACGGACGCATGACCATCAACATATCCTCGGATGTAAAAATGCAATACTTCGTAAGGATATTCAGAATCGTATGCTTTGCGAAAAAGGTCTTTGTAAAATCAATCAGATCAGGAATCACACGGTTATTGGCATCTGCCCAGAAACAAGTGAACTCAAAACTATTACTGGTCTTAGTCTTACTTGCTCCCCTCTTCTCATGTTCTTTTTCTGCATTCCGTCTGGTGCTGTTGGAATAATATTTTGTATTCGTACCATTGGAAATGACAAAAATCTGAACATATTCATATAAACCACATCCTGCCCAGAATGAATCTCTCTGATAACGATTGATCTGATTAAACGCTTCGCGAATGGCGACACCTCTACGTTTTAACTCAATATGCACAAGTGGCAGGCCATTGACCAATACTGTAACATCATAGCGATTATCATGCTTTGCACCATTTTCTGTACCAATCACATACTGATTGATAACTTGCAATCTGTTGTTATGAATGTTCTTTTTATCTATAAGCATAATATTTTTGGAAGAACCATCATCGCGAGTCAAAACCTGGACATTATCTTCCTGAATCTTACGGGTCTTTTCCACAATATGTTCATTGGGATTGGCAACCGCATTTTTAAAGAAAACATCCCACTCTGTATCAGAAAACTGGTAATTGTTCAATTCCTCTAATTTCTTGCGAAGATTAGATATCAAATCTTTTTCCGTATGAATCGGCAAATATTCATATCCCTGCTCACAGAGCAGACGGATAAACTCCTGCTCCAGTTCTGCTTCGCTCTGGTAACTATCAGAACGCTTCTTGACTGGCTCATATTCTGTAACAACCGTATTTTCCGATGTTTCCGCTACAATATTAAAATATGACATGCGTTTTTACCTCCACCGGTCTATCCTTCTCGACTTCTTTTATATATCCTATTTCTTCTTTACTCAAAAGATGGTTTGAATATAAATTTTCATAAGCAGAAACTGACATTGATTTTACTATTTCTTCACGATCTTCTTCATGAATTGGAAACAAAAAATTTTTATTGCATTTCTGTTTATTTTTTTCGCCAAACATAAACAGACATATTTGTGATGAAATCGGAAATATCACTTTATCATACTCCTCACATGGAATCTTCTCTGTTTCACTACATATAAAGACTGTCTTATCGGATGTAACTATTTTCCCTTCTGAATCTACTCCTACCCCAAATGACATATTTTTCATTGGTTTCCAAAGAAATTCAATTAAGTATGCTTCTATATCATTTTCCGTTATTTCCTTCAAAAATGGCATTGTAAATTGTCTTGATATATTTCTTGCCTGTATATCACTTACTTCATTTTTCCATGTATTTTTACACTGTTCTTCAGCACATCGAATAATTTGTGGAGATCTTAATATTTGAAGAACAATGTACGTTGTCCAGAAAATTTTCTCATCCTCAGTTAAAAAACATTTTATATAAAAATTATCTTTTATAAAGACTTTTGCTTCTAATTTTTTTCTATATTTTCCAAACATTTTTTCCAGTTCTGCAAAACAATGTTCAAAATAATTTGGAATAATAATTTGTCCCTGCTCATCAAACATCTCATACAAATAATTTTTATAACATATGGATTTAATGGGCACTGCTTTTTTCGATTGTTCCTCTGATTCCAATGCATAACAGTATATAGTGTATTTTTCAGTAGCCGTTGCTTTTTCTTTTTTTCGTAAATAATCTGGTGAAAAACCTCTTAGATACACTTGTGGAATATAATGCTGTTTTTTTGTTATACTATTATTTTGGAACAAACTTATTCCCTTTCTTTAAAAGATAGCAATTTGTCTCTATAATACTGGTATTGTTTCTGACGCGCTTCAATTTCTGCTGGAAGTCCTGTGGACAAGTCGTTGCAAAGAGCATCGAAATGGTCAAGAATTTCCACTATACGATTCTGCTCCTCCATTGATGGTATCTGCAAAATAAACTTACGTATTTTCTCCATCGGCATATTTTTCATTGATGAGGATTGAAGCAACCGATTTATCTGTGTATCCCAGAATACTTTTGTTTGAAAAAAGTAACGCATATATTCTGGATTTACAAGTTTTCGATCTACTCTTATTAATGCAACATTAGGCGCAAGATAATACTTGTCATTTTCATGAATTACCGCAACTTGACCAACTGTTCCAACATATGTAAACAGCATATCTCCACTGCACAGTTTACTTCTGTTCAACTTCGACAAGTCACTTTTATCAATATATTTCACATCACTCAGATCAAGCTTTCCGTTCTTAATATTCAGGCCACGAAGAGCAATGATTTTACCTTCATCCGAATACGTGACATATTTAGTAAATTCATACCCTGCAAGTTTTGTCACAGTTGCAATAGTGCCAAGTTCAATGGAGGCATAACCAAATACATATTGAATGAGCTTAATTGCACTCAGCTCTGTCTGTCTGTCTGTCTGTCTGTCTGTCTGTCTGTCTGTCTGTCTGTCTGTCTGTCTGT